>CALLUY010000071.1 GCA_938010615.1 uncultured Pirellulaceae bacterium
GACGAACACGATCGAGCCAAATCTCAATGCGTTCCGATTTTGAAATACGTGCCATGATGAACTCCTGCTGGAAATCATCCAAAGTACGACACCCGTCAATAACCGTGCTCAGGTACGCTTTCAACTATTTCCCGGGAGGCTTTCCAACCTGAGTTGTTGGCGCTGGAGCCGAGATTCTGTCAGGCATTTCCAAATCAGGATCAGCCTCTTTTGGGAGCTTGTCGATCTTGTCTTGGGATGGCGGCACGACGCCACTTTCGCCGCACCCGGTAGTCAGGCAAACAAAGCAAAATGCGGCGACAAAAAACAAACGTAAAAACATGGCGGTGTTACTCGTTTCTGGAATAATTTAAGGGTGAGCAATTTGCGTCAAAAAATGCCGACCAGACAATGCCTGGCCGGCTTGGCCGCTTACAACATCGGAATGCTGAAATAAAGATAACAGCCTGTTAGTCAGTGACATTGGCAACAGCGCCGTCGCTCTTACCGGACAGGTTGATCATCAAGTTGCGATCGGTATCGACCGATTTTGAGTGAACCGAACCGTCGGCAGCGGCAAAATTAACGATGCCTGAGTGGTTACTGCCGAATGCCAACTCGTTTTCCGTACCCGGTCCAGTGTTGCTAGGCCAAAACGTCATCGCAGGAAGAATGTTGGCCATGTACGGATAGCGGATTTGTCGCTCCCATCTGAACATGCCAACCACCTCGCCGAATGCAAGAACATTACTGGAGCCGTCTCCAATCTGGCCGAACGTTGTTTCGCTTCGGTTGGTATAAATTCCAGCCCAAGGTCCCCAGCCCGTGCCGGTCTCATCACCGTCGCCGTGCCGCAAGGTGCCCACTCCGCCACAGACTCCGGCATAGTTGGTCAAGCCAACATCAGCCACATCACCAGCCCACCAAGGTACATCAGACGTCATCCAGAAATTGTTGAACGTGACGCCTGAAGAAGTGATCTCAGGTACGATCGCCGTCATAAAAGCAGTCGCGCCGCCTTGACCATCGGAAGGACAGGTGAAGCTCGGCAACGTGAAAAGCGATCCAACATATGAACCGTTCGTCGCAACAGGCTGCCACCACCACGGCGCTTCGCTCACATCGCTTCGCGTAGCCCGAGTTCGATCAATCATTCTGTCAACGTTGTTTTGCTCCATGAATGGCAACAGGTGAACGAGAACACCTAGGTCATTATCGTTGCTCGCGATTGTGCTAGTGAATAATGCTCCCGGAGGAAGCTGCATCCTGGCACTTTCGTAGTTCATGCTTGCGAGAGCAATTTGCCGAATGTTGTTCAAGCACTGGGTGCGCCTCGCCGCTTCTCTGACTTGCTGCACCGCAGGCAACAGCATTCCGATTAGAATCCCAATGATTGCAATGACAACCAATAACTCTACCAGCGTAAATCCATAATTGCGTTTTTTGAATATGTGCATCTGAAAACCTAATGAAAACAAGAAACTAAAACTATTGTCCAAGCACCTAATGAAAAGTAAAAATATCTAACCTAATCTAAAAACAATCGCTGAATTGCCCGCTACCTGAGGGTCGGTGTTTTGGGGAAGCGTCCCAGTAATTGTTGAAAGTTGAAAAATGGTCTCCCGAAGGCGACACCGTCTCCCGTCGAAATTTTGAACTTTCATACGTCGGAAGCAACCGACGGGAACTCGATGGAATGTAACGTTTACGAGACACTCGGGCAAGTTTCTTCTGAAGATGCTGGCGAAATCTTTCGAGATCATCTTCGCGGCTGTGTTCCCCAGCACAAACGAGAATCGACTGAGCTTCGGAAATCGCGACAGATGCTCTCTCAATTTCGTTCATGTTTGCGGTCGAAAGTTTGGCCATTGAAAAACAACGACGAGTCAAAGTATTCAGACTCGCCAGATCACGTGCGGTTATTGGGCATGTCGCCGTTTCTTATTGTCTGAGTCACTCCGCACCAGCAATAGGATTCATTCTGAGTTGATCGATTCGCCTTCGCTCAGCTGGCTCAAAGTCCTTTAGTGAAAGCCATTTTCCGGGCTCCAACACCACCTCGATACCAAGCAGATTTCGATCGACCGTTCCAATCAGCATAAATGGATTGATGGGACTAAGGCTCTTATTCTTTCTTGACTTACGATACCCAGTGTAGTTCGCAACCAGTGAACAGAGCTCCTTTGGCACTCCCGTAAATCTGAATCGTCCTTCATCATCTAGTGATACCACTTGAACATCCCAAGCGTTTTCGCGACTAATGTGAGCTCGCATTCCTTTGGGAACGGCGGTGCTGTCAGTGAAGACGACGCGCCCTTCTACCGTGAAGCCAGGTTCGACTATTGATGGTTTCAAGTTCAGCGTAGATCCTTTGATTCCAGTTACAATTTCGATCGACGGCAAGCATCCATGAGGCTTTAGGCTTTTCATGAGCCCATAAAAGTACAGCTTCTCATTAGCGGGTACGTTCGCAAATTGGAAAATGCCATTTTCGTCAGTGTCAATTTCGTAGTAGCCAATGTAGTTGTCGCCCCTCTCTCGCTGGACCAGCCCAACGCCAACATGGGGCAGTGGCTTCCCATCCAATTCAACATTGCCCTGGACTGTTACGCCATGGTTAAGTCGAATCGTCTCCCGTTGATCAGGGTTCAGATTCTTGACGATTTGAGGGCAGAATCCGTTGGCTGAGATTTTGGCTTCCAGTTGACACGGCTCTTCAAGTCCAAACCGGTATTCACCTTTAGAGTTAGTGACGGCCATGGAGTCCACGATAGACGTACTTCCCGTATAACCGCTGGAAGTCTTGACACCTTTACGTTCTAGGACTGCGTTCTTGATTGGATTTCCTTCTTCATCCGTGATTCTCCCGCTGATCAGCAGCTCCGGAGGAAGTTGATCGAGATTGTTCTTCTTAACGATAATTCGGTGACTTTCTATCTCAGGATCAAGATAGCTATTCGAAAAGACTGGAACATGATTTGGGGAAACAAATAGAAGGCGAAACGTCAATGAATCATCGAGATTGGTGAGGACAAACTTGCCCTCTTTGTCTGAAATCGCAGTCTTGCGACAATCAGAATAGCAAGACGGTCACAAAGCGCCCCGACCCAATCGGGGTTTGGCGGTGTCGACATAAACTGTCACGCCACCAACCGGTTTGTCATCTGCACCTACGACGATTCCAGTCAAAGTAGAGTCCGCCGCAGCGTCTTGGCCCAGAAGGCAAAGCCAAAGGAAAATCGTCAATGTTATTTCACATGTTGGACTGCGAGACATGGTGCGCTTCTCAATTGAGATGGAGTGGTCAGAGACGTGCAAGCTGTTGCAACGTAGTTTACGCGGATTCAAAACTGCTTGGCAAGTATTTTATCCCTGTGAGGCTGTCATGCTCAAGCATTGGATGAAGTACACCATTTCGTACTGGCTTCGGATGCAAAAGGCGTCATTCTGTGGCCCCAAGAAAACACGAAAGGGGCTGAAGTCCACCGTTTTGCGTGGAGCTTTCACAAAAAAAGCCCGTCTCGTTTTCACGAGACGGGCTTTTATAAATAAATCCGGCAATACCTACTTTCGCACTTGCAGTACTATCATCGGCTGAAAGTGCTTAACTTCTGTGTTCGGGAAGGGAACAGGTGTGACCACTTTCATATGTTCGCCGGAAGAGATCACGCCGGCTTATTCACCCGACGTGACCTTGATCCATTGATCAACTTGTTTGCTTGTGTAGTAGACGGCAATCTGATTGCCTTCAACATACAAGATAAATCTTGCGATGTTGAAATACCCTTGCCAGAACTAATCTGGCTACTTGAGCAGCACATTATCGTGTCTTTCTCAGATTGAACTGAGAGAAATGGATATATGTGGTCAAGCTTTCGTCCGTTAGTACCATTTAGCTGAGTACATTGCTGCACTTACACACATGGCCTATCAACCTGATCGTCTTTCAGGGGACTTTCGTTCTAATGAACTTACGAAACCTAATCTTGGAGAGAGCTTCACGCTTAGATGCTTTCAGCGTTTATCTTTTCCGAAGTTAGCTATCCAGCCGTGCCTCTAGCGAGACAACTGGTACACCAGCGCTTCGTCCTTCCAAATCCTCTCGTACTAAAGAAGAACCTCCTCAAGTTTCGTACGCCCACGGCAGATAGGGACCGACCTGTCTCACGACGGTCTGAACCCAGCTCACGTACCACTTTCATTGGCGAACAGCC
>CALLUY010000072.1 GCA_938010615.1 uncultured Pirellulaceae bacterium
CGAACACCGGAAAATTTGCATCGCGTTTGCGGCCGCGGCCTGTTTCTAATCCGCAACTTCATGGATCAAGTCGCCCACAATTCGGTCGGCAATCAAATCACGATGACCAAGCTGCGTCAATCGACTGAAGCGTAGCTAAAATTATCACGTCTCCCATCTCTCCGGTTCTCTTTCGTGTTTCGCGGCATGTGCCAGCATCATCGATTTTCCGCCACAGAAGCGTGCCGCAAGATCTATAAATACTCGTGTTGACTCCAATCATATCAAGTGTTAAAAAAATAACGTGTTAAAAAATACGCATGTATGCTCCAGTAAGGATGAATGATTCATGTCTGACTTTAGCCGTCGGGAACGACAGATTCTCGACATCCTCTTCGCTGCGGAAGAAGCAACAGCGGCGCAGATCCGAGAATCGATGGATGATCCACCAGCCGATGCCACCGTTCGGACGCTGTTGCGAGTTTTGCTTGAGAAAGAAGCGGTCACCTATCGCAAAGATGGAAAACGGTTTGTTTATCGACCGCGAAAGCGAAAAGCTACGGCCGGCAAGTCGGCTTTCAAACGAGTCCTGAACGTCTTCTATGCGGGCTCAATCAAGGACGCACTTGCTGCCCATCTGACCGACCCTAGAACGGAGCTCGACGACGAAACGATCGCCGAGCTTAGAGCTTTGATTGACGCTGCCGAAACGAAGTCTCCCAAGAAAGGAAGCTAGGATGTTGACTTACCTGTTAATGCTGGTTGTTCAAATCGCTGTTTTGGTGGCGATTGCCTATGGGTTCCATAGACTGTTCCGCCGGCGACCGAAAGTTCAATACTTCGTTTGGCTGGCGGCAATTTTATCGATTGGCTTCGCGATTCCGCTTCAATCACAAGTCCCGTCGGTGGAAGTACAAGTTCCAGTAGCTGCGAAAGAGGTGTCCCAGACGGAACCCCGGCGGGCCGCATCACCGGTTCAGCCAGATCATTTCGCTCTTCCGAAGACGGCAATCGAATCAAAAGTTCCAGACAACATTCGAGCCATCCAGAGGAAGCGAGTCGAGTCCGCGGTGAATCCAGCAGGTACAGTGGCTTTGCCAAAATTGAAAACCACCAGACTCACGGTGTGGAATTGGCTGGTAATCGCATACTTTGCAATCGTAGCATTGCTGGTGCTGCGGTTGCTAACAGGAGTTTGGAGCCTACACCGACTAGCCTTCTCAGCCAGCAATACCAGTTGCTCAGTCGACGTGGTGAACACAATCGCGAATCAGGCTTGTCCGCAGCGTAATGTTCGAGTTTTAATTTCTGAACAAGTTCGCGTGCCGATGGCTTTCGGAATCTTGCGTCCAACTGTAATGCTTCCAGAGTCCTTCACGACATGGTCGAAGGAAACTCAACAAGCGGTACTATTACATGAGTTCGGCCATGTACAACGATTCGACGCGTTCTGGGATTTTGTTGCTCGACTGATAGCGGTGGCTTATTGGTTTCATCCGGCAGTTCATTTTTCGATTTGGCGTTTGCGTGAAACGCGGGAGCGAGCAACTGATCGGTTTGTTTTGGAGCATGGAGTTTCACCAACCGTTTACGCGAATCAGTTGTTAGAAGTCGCCGCGAATGCATCGCGTTTACCACAGCCAGCCATTTACATGTCATGCCACGGCGATATCAAAAATCGTATTGGTTCAATTTTGGAAAGTGCCGTAGCACCAGAAAAGAAATCATGGTCGATGAAGATCGCATTGCTCCTTGGGTTTCTGATTTTGGCGAGCACTTCGCTAAGCGTTTCCTTCGCGACGATCAGTAATCAGGACGAAACAGAAACGCAAGCTTCTAAGGATGAGCCAGCGAAGAAAAAGGATGGCCCAACGAAGCCGGAAGATGTCACCGGGAAAACGTTCTTCGAGCGAGTCCAACAAATCAAACCCACGAAGTCCAAATCCGCTGGGAAACGTATTTCAATTTCAGGCCGAGTCATCGATCCGAACGGCAATCCAGTCCCAGACGCTGTCGTCGTTTTTCGCAATGCGTCTAGCATGTTTTCGTCGTCAAACGATGCCATCAACGACGTGATGGCGAAAACAACGTCTCGCCGCGACGGCACTTATTCGTTTGACGACTTAGTGAATCCGGTGGAACCACGAGGCGGTCCGGCTTGCGAATTGTTTTGTGTGTCGGAAACGATGGTTGGTTTCGGCGACTTTCAATGCTATGGAGACTCGGTTGGTGCATTTGAAAACGTCAATATCCGTTTGGTCGACACGGTTTCGGTAAAAGGCCAAATTGTCGATGCAGAAGGGAATCCGGTTCCCGGTACAAGAGTAGGCCTCAACTACATATCGAAAACTGTGAAGACGAAAGGTGACAAACCCGTCCCGGGAAAATTGGGTCGTAGCCATCGTTTTCGCATGCGGAGTCAGTTCGGCGACCGTTTGATCAATCCTCGATCCATCACTGACGAGCAAGGCAATTTTGAATTGCCAGGCTTTCCATCTGGATATGTCGCGGGGTTAATCCTTGACCATCCAGAATTTGCTATAGAGTTCGAGTCGGTGCTTTCAACTAAAGATCATCACAATATCTACTACGACGGTCGAATAGATGTCAAAGACAATGGCTCAACAATAGAAATGAGAAAGGGAATTGAATTGTCTGGCACTGTTACCGACGAAGACGGGAATCCAGTCGAGGGAACATACGTTTCGACTCATTGTCGCACAAGCTCGACCGATGCCAACGGTCGTTTTGCATTTCGTGCGATTGAGCGAGACGAGGATCTCAGACTGGATTTGTTTGTAGGGAAGTCTTTTCAACGTATCTTTCGAATTGAACAAAGCAAGCTCAAGGACGGTTCAGCCAAATTCCAGGTTGTGCGACCGGGCAAGATCAAAGCCAAGGTGCTAAGCGCTCATAGTGGAAAGCCGATTTCAGGATTTCAAGTAACATTTGATTCCGATGGTGATGGAATGGTGCGAGCTGGCCAGACCGATGCAAATGGAACTTTCGAATTGCTGGTCGAATCAGGGAAAATGAAAATGACTCTCGGGAGCGATCCAGCGCTAGTCATTGAGCAAGCCCACGGGGAAGGTTGGGACAAGCTAAAAGTTGGAGGTCCTCATCAGCTTGCAGAAGTTGGAATTGGAGTCCTTGAGGTTAAGCCAGACGAGACGAAGGAAATCACGATACAAATACCAGTGCGAGATGCGATCCGGGCGAGGGTTTTAGGCCTCGACGGCAACCCAGTTGAAGGCGCATTGGTTGGCTATCAGACAATGTCGGGCGGCACGGTCGGGTTTTCAAAGACAGACGCCAACGGAATGGCGGCACTTGATCCGCCTTTTCGCCCGATTGAAACGCCCACGTTGGTTGCCCGATTCGAGAAAGAAGGAAGCGTCTTGTTCGCTGAAATGGACGTGAAAGACAAATTGGAAACCGAAGTTGCTGAGCTTCAACTGCGACCCTCGATCACACTTTCCGGAGTCGTTTCTGTTCAGTCGCAGCCATTGAGCGGAGCCACGGTTTCTGTTTGTCGTCCCAATGGCTCCAAAGCAGCCTACGAAGTTGCAGCGGCGGTTACAGACAAAGATGGTTTCTATTCGGTTCAGGTTTCAAGAGGTTCCGTAAGAGAGCGCCTGCCAAATTATCGAATTGCACTCGACTCGGAGAAGATCCCCAACGAAAAGATTTCGCTGGGAGTGAACAAAGCCAAGTTAGCCGACGGACAACTCAAGGCGAATATCGACTTGATTCGTGGCTTGGGGAAGATCGCAGGTATTGTAGTGGATTCTGCAGGAGATCCCGTAGCGAATTCTTCCATCGAGGTGCAGCATTTGATGACGCGTCATCCAGAGCGCACAGAGCTTCAGCCAAACCAAATGTTTGAGTCGATGTCGCGGACGACTGACGAGCGCGGGAGGTTCCAAATAGACGGGCTTCCAGAAGGTTTCGAAGCGATCGTAGTCGCAATGCCCAAACATTCAATGCGAGGCGCATCAGTTATTTCAGTTGGCAATTTGTCAGCGAAAGTACTCGTCACCGATATTGGTGAAGAATCGAAGGTCGACTTTCCGTATCGATAAGTGCTACAAACCAAAGTACGCGTTCAAGAAATCCTTTCGATCTCCTTCGTGTTTTGCGTACTGCACGATCGCCAGCAACTTCTCCTGATCGCGTTTTAGTTTGTTGTCGATGAAATCCGAATCGAATTTTTCGCTCGGAAAGTCTGACAGCCGCTGCAACTGAAGCGGTTCAATCGTTCCGCTGAAAACATCCCAGCGAATCAGCATCGACAGCGCTGTTTCCAAACGTCGATCATGTTTTTGGCGATGATGGAGTTTCTCGCGAAGCCACTCGAGGCCAAACGCGTTGCACTGTTCGAGATCGTTGTCTAGGAAGTCGAACACGCGTTGGTAAAACATGGCGTCTGGATTGCTCCAACGAATAAACTCCATTTGCGTGGCAAGGTCGCGTTGATCATAGAGCAACAAACATTTCGATGGTTTGCCATCACGTCCTGCCCTGCCGATCTCTTGATAGTAGCTCTCCATTGAGCCCGGCAAGTCAGCATGCAGTACGTAGCGAATGTCTTCCTTGTCAATGCCCATGCCAAAAGCGTTCGTAGCCAGAACCAGAAAGTTGTCGCCGCCCATGAACTGTTCTTGTAGTTGCCGGCGACGATTACGAGGAAGGTCGCCGTGGTAGACCAAATGCTGCACACCGTTTTCCAATAGACGATCGCTGAACTCGACCAACTTCCGAATCAACGTGAAATAGACGATGCCCGGGCCACTGATTTCAGATCGCATTTTTACAATCTGTTCATACTTCATGTCGTCGTCCCATACTTCATCGACTTCCAAAGAAAGATTTGGGCGATCGATGCCTTGATGGTACAGCCGCATCGAATCTGGATCAGAATCCGAGTCATCAATTCGATCAAGCTGCAAACCCAATTGGTAGGCGATGTCGTTTTGAACTTCGATTGTCGCTGTGGCCGTCAGCGCGATGGTGGTCGGTGATCCAAGCGATTTTCGAATGTCGCCGACACGCGTGTAGTCCGGTCGGAAGTCGTGTCCCCACTGACTGATGCAATGAGCTTCATCGATTGCCAAAAGCTTGATCGATCGCTTGCCCAGCACTTCCAGAAAATCCTGTTTCTGAAATCGTTCAGGAGTGACATAAAGCAAGTCCCACTTGCCATCGCCGATGCCGCGATAACGGTGCTCTCGCTGATCACGATCCAACGAGGAATTGATGAACGTGGCTGAAACTCCTTTTCGGACCAATGCATCGACTTGATCCTTCATCAAAGCGATTAGCGGAGAAATCACCAACGTCAAACCACGTTCGGTCGCCTGATCTTCCGCCAACGCGATCGCGGGAATTTGAAAACAGAGACTCTTGCCCATGCCCGTTGGCATGATGACCAGGGAGTGTTGACCGGCGAGAGTCCTATCGATAATCGCACCTTGGGGACCGCGAAATCCGTCGTGTCCAAAATTTTCTTTCAGGACTCTTAGTGCGATTTGAGACTGCATTTTGCTGGTCAAAGCAGATTCTTTCGGAAACAAAACGATACAACGGATCATCGAATCGCGGGTGCTAGCACCCAAATGGCCTACATTGCCAAAATGGCTATCCAGACCGCGTAGTTTACATACAATTCTAGAGGCTCGGATGCCAAAGAATAACCACGACAATGTACCAGTGACATCAGTCGCTGAAAGGATTCGACGATATGTCCTCCAACAAATCAAAATCAAACTCTGTTCGTATCATTGTGGCACTGGCCGCAACGTTGATTGTTGGTACTTTCGTACCCACGACGCAAGCTCAAGAATCTGGCAAGACGTTCGAAGCCAGCTTTTGGCAATTTCTGATGGGCAACAATTACAAAAATTGGGCGCCCGCTCCTGGCCAGGACGGAGACTTCTACAGCGGACAGGTTCCTCATGGTGCCTTGTTGAAGATGTACATCAACCGTTCAGCTGCCAGCGATGTTGCCGGCCTGCAAGTAGGCAGTGTGATCGTCCAAGAAAATTATCGTTCGGACCGATCTTTAAAATCAATCTCAGTGATGTACAGGACAGAAGGCTTCAATCCTGCAGCAAACGATTGGTATTGGATCGAGTACAAGCCAGATGGAACGGTTGTCGAGCAACTATCAGACGAGTCACGGCAAGAATCATCCGAGGTCATTCTGGCATCGACGTCGGCCAAATCGACAAAGCTATCGGGGAAGTCCAGTAGTTGTATTGCTTGTCATCAGCGAGCGGCGGGTTCGGATTTTGCTTTCTTCAACGATCAAAACGATCCCAACGTGGCAGGCGGCCGCAAGGCCGAAGCGATTTCTTTGCGATAATGTCGCTCAGTTCTCCGAACTGATGGCGAGTGGATTGAGACGTTCAACCATCGCCGGAGCTGCGTTTGATCGAGCGCACATTTCCCCGGCCCGCTACCAGCTCGGAGAGCTGGGCGACTCACGGAAAGCAGCGGAGCAATGTCGCTCAGTTCTCCGAACTGATGGCGAGTGGATTGAGACGTTCAACCATAGGCCAGAGCTGCGATTGCTAGAAAGCTTACTTCCCCGGCCCGCTACCAGCTCGGAGAGCTGGGCGACGATCGGTTCCCCACTAATGCTTTGTCATATCCGTAGCCATGGACTATCTTGGATGGGGACACATTTCCCTCTGAGCGCAGCATGTCGCAAGAATCGGCCCTGAAAGTACTTCACGAACTGACAGCTGTCGGTTTGCTTTCGTCGGATGCAGTAACCCGATTCAGCAGCGAAATTGAATCCGGTGCAGACGCACTGCTCGACAAACTGCTTGCCGAAAACGTTATCACCAAATGGCAAGCCGAGAAATTTCGAGCCGGTCAAGCCAGCGACATTTGCTTGGGCGACTATTTGGTACTCACAGAGCTCGGTCGCGGAGGTATGGGTACCGTCCTGTTGGCTCGACATCGTCGCATGGATCGAGAGGTTGCCATCAAAGTCCTGCCGGTCACTGCGATGGAATCCGAATCAGCCGTCGCGCGGTTTTATCAAGAAGTCAAAGTTGCGGCCAAGCTGATCCATCCAAACATCGTTCATGCGTACGACGCAGGCGAGCACCACGGCTTTCACTACCTAGTGATGGAATATGTCGAAGGCCACGATTTGGCCCAAGTCATACACGAAATCGGACCGTTGCCACTCTCGATGGCGCTGGACTACATTCGTCAGGCGGCTATCGGACTCAAGTGGGCTCATGGTGAGACGGTCATTCACCGTGACATCAAACCTTCGAATCTGTTGCTCGACAAGCGAGGTAACGTAAAAATTCTTGATATGGGCTTGGCTCGTCGCAGCGACAACGGTTCGCTTGATGGAAAATCAATTCATCTGACAACCACCGGTCAAGTCATGGGCACGGTTGAGTTTATGTCGCCAGAACAAGCCGAAGATACTCGTTTGGCCGACGAGCGATCAGACATCTATTCGCTTGGTTGCACTTTCTATCGCCTGCTCAGCACGGCTGGCCCTTTTTCGCGAGACACGGTTGTCAAAACAATTTTGGCGCACCGAAACGATCCAATTCCTCAACTTCCAACCACGGGAGATCCGTTGCACTCAGCTGCGCAACAGATCTTCGAGAAGATGGTCGCCAAAGAATCGGGAAATCGATATCAAAGCATGGAAGATCTGGTGGAAGACCTCGATCGCATCGAGGAATTGGGCGACTACGACGAACAGGTGACGCATCTGACAGAAAGTGAGATCGTCGAAGTGCCTGAAAAGCCGATCGTCCAAACGCAACCTGTTTCAACAGCGAAGGAATTTCCCACGACGGCAGTTGCCATTCGTATCGAAGACGATGGTTCGATCACGAACTTGCCTTCCGCAGCTTCAGTTATTGATCTGTCAAGGAATGAGTCAGCTCACATCGCGCCGCCTCAAGACAACGTTTTTCGAATCGATAGTGACAAACCAGCCCGAGGTTTGCCGTTGATCATCGGAGCGGCGTTCGCATTCATACTTGCGATTGCTTCTGGTTTCGGCGGCCTGATCGCGGGGCCCATTGTTTGGTGGATTGCACGTCGACACCAAAAGCAGATGGTAACGGGAGTTCGCGGCAGAGAGATCACGCCATTGACTTGGATTGCCAAGTACGTAGGCCTCCTTTCAACGATCCTTGGCTTTATCTTGGCCATTGCCTACTCTTCTTCTTGATCATCAGCAAAATCTCTGCCCATCTCACGCAACCCGCAGAGTCTTTTTGCACTTTGACTACCCCATGGTTACAGTAACAGCGTCTCTCCGAGACATTGAACGAGTCTCTGAGAGACTCGTGTACAAGTCCCTCTTGCTCACCACACCACCATGTCAGACATTCGCTTTGATCCGATTTCGGGGCACTGGGTAACCATCGCTCCCAATCGAAACGACCGTCCTGTGGAATTTGTTCCATCAGAGAGGGTCATCAAGCGATTGCTATGCCCGTTTTGCGGCGGCAACGAATCGGAGACTCCGGCGTCGTTGGCTTCTTACGACAAAGAAGGCAATCAGACTGACCATGAAGAATCTTGGTTGGTGCGCGTCGTGCCCAACAAGTATCCATCCTTTTCAGTGGTTGGCGGAAACAACGGGACCCCTTCAACGGCCAACGGTCAAGCACCCGGCAACGGCCTCTATGAATCGCTTTCAGCACACGGCGTTCAGGAACTGATCATCCCGACGGCTGATCATCATGTCAGCTTGAGCCAGTTAACTCCAACGGAATCGTTGGTTGCCATGTACGCCTATCGCGATCGCGTCGTTGCCGCCGGCGAAGAGGGTCTGGCTCATGCGATGCTGTTCACGAACTGTCGGTCTTCAGCCGGTGCATCACTGGAGCACATTCATACTCAGCTAATTGCTTCGCCCCTAATCAGCGATGCCGTTACACAACGAGTTGCCAGAAACAAACTCTATTTCCAAAACAACCATCAGCATGCGATTCACGCGTTGACCAAATGGGAGCACGATCACGCAGACCGAGTGGTCGCAGTCACAGAGAACTTTTCATTGATCTGTCCTTATGCCAGTCGGTTCGCATTTCAAACATGGATCGTGCCTAACGAAGGAGTACCGCGATTTCCAATGTGTTCGGCAGCCATCATGGAGGAGCTGTCAATTCTGCTGCAGCAACAAGTCACCAAACTGGAGTCCGTGCTCGATGAGCCAGCCTACAATGTGCTGTTTCATCTTCCGCCATATGCCGAGATGGAAACGGAGCCATGGTACGTCGAGATTTTTCCACGCTTGACGACAGCAGCCGGGTTTGAGTTGGGCACCGACATTTGGGTCAATCCAGTTGCCCCTGAGATGGCGGCTCGACGACTTCGATAGTTCAATTCAAGCCGCTTCCGCGACACGTCTACGCTCGCGAAGCTTTACGTCGGTCGTCGCAACGCGGCCAGCAACATTTGGCCGGAACATCACCAGCAACGCCAACGGCAAATACCAGGCAACATAGAGCCCGCCACCGAATCCGTGCCAAAATTGAACAGCAACCATCACGGCTGCGGTGTAAGCGATCAATGTGCCGATGTTCTTTTCACTGGGCCACGCTGCAAATGAACAGCTGACTAAAACGAAACCAACCAGCAATGGATACCGCCAACTATGGCTGATACCCAACGCCCAAATCCCCTCAAGGTTCTCCATCCGCGGAAACCAAAATGCAAACATCGCCTGAAGCTGTCGGAAAAAGTCCACTGAATCCGCTGAAGTGGAGAACAGTCCGCAAATGCAAACAGCAATCGAGATAAAAAATCCAACCAGAAACGATCGCCAACCGCGATCCCAGTAGTAACTGATCCACAGCGCCAACAGGAACAGCGGATAGTACGAAACGCCTGTCGCCAAACCAATGAAGATTCCCGACGCGATCGGTATGCGATAGCAAACCAGCGCCCAAATCAACAGCGCAGCGGGAACCGTATGCATCACGTTTCCAGTGAAGATCGCCGTGTATGGCAGCAACATGTAAATCGTCGCAATGCCCACGCCAATATGGAAGTTACCAAAGTGATAATGACAGAACAAAATCAGGCCCAACACGATCATTATTTGGCTGGTGATGGCAACAGATTTTGCAGCAATAATATGACGACTACGATTTAACGCATCGTCGGAACCACTGTCGCGAATCTCCTCGCTGTTTTCAAATGTCGACAACACCGGCAACAGATACAGCAGTCGATAGCCAGGGCCTCGTTGGATTAGATGTACATCTTCGCTATCGCTTGCGGCTTCTAAACGAAGCATTTTCGTGGCGTTCCTCGCACCTTCGATATCTTCTTTTCCAGGGCTGTAGGTGGCAACATTCGCCAACACAAAAATTAACAGGCTCAGACCCATGAAGACCATGCCACCGATCGACATGTTCGGATCCAAAACCGGTCTTCGTTCCAATAAAGGGTCGAGCAACATTCGCAACAGAATCAGGCCGCCGATACCGAACATCCAAAAGTAGCCGTATCGTTGCCGTGCCAGTCCGGGTTCATCGAAACCCAGCTCCGACAATCCGATTTCCGCTTCTGCGACATCAGATTCCGGGCCCTCTTCTGATTGAACGGTTCTGTGAAAGCCGGCTTGATTGATGACCGGACTCCGTAGCGATTCCGAATCTTGTTCAGGAATTTGATTCTCGAAGGCTTGCTGCTGTAAGAACTGACTGTGCTCGACTCGACCGGACTGAATCAGTAGCAAACCTGGCGCCAGCAAGATGATCAGGAACAGATCGAGATTTCGAATGCTCCAAGCACGATTGAATTTAAAGAAGAACGACAGAATCAAAAACGTCGACACATACATCCATGTCGATTCATTGATTCGTTCGTAGGCGAATGGTTGCATGACTTGGAAGGCAGGACGCGTTGGCAAAAATGGATTTTACTCGCAGTTTCGCTAATCAGGATAGCCGAATAATCCCTTCATTGCCCGTGGTGGCGTGTTTTTGCTCGTTTTCGGTTTCAGGTGTTTGAAGCCACGTTTTCGGCTATTCTGACCGATGATAGGCTTGTTGAACAAAGACGACGCTTTCGAACGAAATCAAATACGCATGAAAATAATTTTGGCCAGCAGTGAGATTGTGCCCTTCGCCAAAACTGGCGGGCTGGCTGACGTTTGCGGTGCCCTACCCCGCGAACTTGAAAAACTGGGACACGAAGTCAGTGTTTTCATGCCGATGTATCGCTGCGTTAAAGAAAGCAAGTCGGACAAGTTCAATGTCGAATCAACCGATCATCGACTAGGAATTCCAATCGGCAACCATGTCGAAGAAGGCAGGCTTGCCAAAGCCATAATACCGGGCAGCAACGTGACGCTATGGTTGGTTTGTCACGACGAGTACTTCAATCGCGATGGCCTCTACGGCGAAAACGGTCAGGACTACCAGGACAACTGCGAACGGTTTACTTTTTTCAGTCGCAGCGTCATGGAGTCGATTCGCATTCTGAATCTTCAACCCGATCTGATCCATGTCAATGATTGGCAAACGGGATTGATCCCCGCGCTGTTGAAAGCTGAATACCACAAGAACCCGGTTTACGAGAAAATCGCCAGTTTGATGACGGTTCATAACCTCGCTTATCAGGGCTCATTCGTTTCTGAAAAAATGCTGCTGACCGGTTTGGACTGGAAGCACTTTAACTATGAAGAGATGGAATTTTACGGCCGGTTGAATTTGCTCAAGACCGGACTGGTGTTCGCAGACGCGATCAACACCGTTAGTCCGACTTACGCGCAAGAAATTCAAACGCCTGAGCAAGGTTGTGGTCTCGAGTCCGTTTTGCAGCATCGTGCAGCGGATGTCTCTGGAATCATCAACGGCATCGACGGATCGGATTGGAACCCGGCGGTCGATAACTTGATTGCGCAAAAGTACGATCACGATTCTTGGCCGGCCGGAAAAGCAGCTTGCAAAGCAGAACTGCAAAAGCTGGGACGACTTCACGAGAATCCAGATGTGCCATTGATCGGAATTGTTGGGCGTCTCGCAACGCAGAAAGGTTGGTCGTTGATTCTTCCAGTGATGCGCCGCTGGTTGGCAGATCCAAACAATCACGCGCAGTGGGTCGTGCTCGGCACTGGCGATCCGGACTATCACGTCGTGCTTTCGACTTTGCAACAGCAGTACGCTGGTAAGCTTTCAGTGACATTGGACTTTTCAAATCAGTTGGCTCATCAAATCGAAGCCGGCAGTGACCTTTTCGTCATGCCCAGCGAATACGAACCCTGCGGTCTGAACCAGATGTACAGCATGGCTTACGGAACGGTTCCTGTTGTTCGCAAAACTGGTGGTTTGGCTGACACCGTTGTCGACGCAAGTCTTGAGACGATTGGCAATGGAACAACCAACGGTTTCTCTTTCACCGAATTCACACCCGAAGCGCTCGAACACACGCTGCACCGCGCGACGCGAATGTACTACGAGGACAAAGAGTGCTGGCGACAGTTGGTCAACAAAGGCATGAGCCAAGACTGGTCTTGGACGGCCAGTGCGAAAGCGTATGAGTCGTTGTATCAACGATTGGTAACCAAATCTTAAAGAGCGTTCTGATGGCCAGCGGACTCAGAGCAGCTGGTGTCAATGAGCTGTGGCGATCACCATTGCCAAAGACTCCGCTGCTGTAGTTCGAAGCCAAGTGACGGAAATCGCTGTCACGACCATTGACTACGAAAGCTGAAATTGGACGCACGCGTCTGGTGGGCTACAATGTCGTTATGATCGAATTCAAATACACAGGTGATCAACTTTACGCCCGAATGGAGCGAGCTGTGGAGAAGGTAAATCAACGGCTAAAGAAAACGGTTCAAATCGTAGAGAACGCGAACATACCGTATGCAGTGATCGGCGGTTTCGCAGTCCGTGCTTGGGTAGCTCAAGTGGATGAAGCCGCGGTGCGTACAACTCGCGATGTTGATATTCTGGTTCGCGAAAAAGACTTGCCGGCTTTGATTGCTGCCATGTCAGACGCTGGGTTCTACCATCGGCAAACGGCAGGTTTGGATATGTTTGTCGAACATCCTGAAGCGTCTGCACGCGACGCCGTTCACGTGCTGATTTGCGGCAGGGTTGAAAAGACAGGAGATCCCAATCCCGATGTCGAGCCGTCTACTGAGACAAACGAGTTTCGCACGGTGCCACTTCGTACACTTGTCGCGATGAAGCTAAACGCGTTTCGCCGCAAAGACCAAGTGCATTTGATTGATATGATCTCCCTGAAGATGATCGACAGAACATGGCTGGACTACTATCCAGATCGACTTCGACAACGACTGCAAGAGTTGCTTGACGATCCCGACGGCTAAAGGCTCGAAGGTTCATCAAAATGCCATATAATTCGATCCAGAATATGTCTCTACTGGAAATCGAATGATCACGCTTATTGTCATCGCAGTCATCGTGCTGCTTGCTGTTATCGCATTGGCCATCTACGACCTGATGCAAACTGCCGACCCGATCTGCCGCAACTATCCTGTCGTTGGACACGGACGCCACGTTCTCAAAGAACTCGGGCCAAAGCTGCGGCAATACATCGTCGCCAACAATAACGAAGAGCGGCCATTCAATCGAGATGAACGCGAATGGGTTTATCACTCCGCTGCCAAAGGCAACAATTATTTTGGGTTTGGAACCGACAATAACATCGAAAGCACCCCCAGCTATCTGATCATCAAGCAAAGTACGTTTCCACTGTTCGATCCGCAGCCGAAAGACAAAGGCTACGATCC
>CALLUY010000073.1 GCA_938010615.1 uncultured Pirellulaceae bacterium
CCGTTCAATGAAGGTGATTCAGTAGGGTCGTTGCAGTTGAGGAGGTGGCATAAGCCTCTGGCTTGTGGACATGCAGAACACAGGCCAGAGGCCTATGCCACCGAGACATTGGCTTCATTGAACGGTATTGCCGTTAAACGAACTACGCGACTTTTGCGATCGAATCGGAATTTGAAGCTGCTGTCTGAGATTTTTCGGCAGAAACTTTTGGCATAAACCGTCGCAACTGTGGCCACAGTTGCAAACCGTTTTCTTTCACATAGCGTGCGCGGAAATAGAACTTCGCAAAACACTTGCCGTGCATTTCGGCCACCTGTTCTGCCGTCAGATTTTCGTATTTCATCACCGGTTGGTAGACGCTGTACTTCGAGTAGTCGTGATCCGCGATTTGATCTTTGACTTCTTCGTAGAATCCGGTGCCGGGGTACGGCGTCACAATATTGAAGTTCGCGTAAGTCGGATTCACCACGCGAGCGTAGTTTAAAACATCCCAAATGCTCTGCTGAGTATCTCCAGGGAAGCCGATCATGAATCCGGCAACGGTGCGAATCTGCAAACGACGGCAGAGAGCCACGAAGTCTCGTTGGCGATCGTCATTGATGGCGACACGCGAATACTTTTTCAGTGTCACTTCGTCAGGTGTCTCGATACCGATCGTGATGCTGGTTAGCCCAGCGTCCTTCAGTTCGCGAAGCGTTTCTTCTCGCATCAGATCAACACGGGTCTCGATCGAGAACTGTACTTTGCGAGGCAAACTTCGAATTCCTTCTGCGAGTGCCAACGCTTTCTTGCGATTCAAACCGAACAACGGGTCGCGAAATTTGAACGACTCGAATCCGTAGCGTTCCATTCCGTATCGCATCTCGGCGACGACCGCGTCAGGATCACGAAAGCGTGTTTTACTTTCGATCATGATGTAGGGACAGTAGTTACACTTGAACGTACAACCGCGACTCTGCTGAATGAACGCGGTGGGGAAACGCCAGAAGTCGTAGTTGATTCGAAACTTCTTGTACTGAAACTGAGACCAATCGGGCATTGGCAACGTATTGAGATCTGCCACGCTACCGATGTCGATGATCGGTTCCGCCGAGTCCATGACTTCGTCCCAACGACTCAACAACTGCTCGGGTTCGCCCTTGAGAATCGTGACGTTCTGTTCCTGTAAAGATCCCGCCAACGATTCGGCAAGCGCAAATGCGACTTGGCCTACGATCAAGATTTTGGCGCTCGGATTTTTTGAGCGGACGTTGCGAATCGCTTCTGTTTCAATGTCCAAAGTCACAAGCGACGGATTGAAAATGTAAACGTCGGCAGTTGGAGGATTCACTTGGTCCAACGAGTAGATCGGCGTGTGGCCCAGCCGCTTGATGACCGCGACGAGGTAGGCGAAGTTCAATGGAGTCGGACGATAGTCGCGCAGGTACATTTGACGAATGATCTTGCCGCGGATTCCGCCCGTGCCAGGAGGCATGCCAACTCCCATGCCTCCAGCGAAATCTTTTTGTGCGTTGTTGCGACGCGTATCCCAGAGGACAACGTTCATATTGGAATCCAAGAGCCCGAGTTTATTGCGTTTTATTAGCGAAACTGCAGGCTTGGGGCAACATGGATTGTGGCTCAGCTCTCCGCGCTGATAGCGGGCGATTGGGAAACGTATCAATCCGCAGAAGACAAACCAAATCGATGGATCCTACTCCGCAGGCTTTCGGTTCAGAGACCCGAGCGACATTGCACCTAAGCAGATCGCTCGACGGCTTCAGATGGTGCATTTTGCAAAACGTGCTTTTCAGGTATCCGAGAAAGCTTCGGTTTAGGAACAATGCTTCCGGTACGAACTGGCCAGCTGTCAGTCTCAATATTGCGTCCTAGCACCATCGTGCGACCACCTTGGCTAACCAGATAATGAATATTGCTCCATGAGATTCGGTTGCCAAACGAGGAAGCGACAAACGAAGCGAACGCGAACAGCCCCGCCAATGGCCACGCGAACAGATCAAAGCGTCGGGCGCGGGAATGCTTTCGCCAGTCCGGAATGAGTCGTCTGGCCATATTTTGCCGAACTGCGGCTCGGGCAACCCCGAGCAAATAGATTCCAAGGAATGAGAACATCAATGAAGTTGGAACAATCCCGCGATCTCCCGTGCTCATCACGGCGATCCACGCAACGATGCTGCCCCAGAACGCGTATTGAGTTGCTGCTGAATTGCACAACGCCATTGCCCATTGTCGAGCAGCGTACAGTCGAGTGATCTTTAGCTGGCGAACCACAAATTCGAAAAGCGATGCCCACGTAAACGCGACACCCGTTTCGCACAGGCATTGAGGTTCGAACTGAATCTTGATGTCCTGTCCGCTAAAGCGAGCTTCTTGAATGGTTCGACTGGCGACAAAATCATCACTGAGCACCTGAGACCAAGCTTCGCGGATTCCAATATGTTCGAAGACTCGTCGATGGATCGCCCACGAACCTCCCCAGACAAGATTGTGATTACCTTTGCCAAGACACGCGGCGACCGCGTTGTTCAGCGACACGCCAATCAAAGTAGGAACGCTTTTGTTTTTTGGAACCATCCAGCGGTACCCCGTTCGAGCGCCCACGTTTTCGCGGCCAACTCCAATCGTTAACCAACGTAGCCACGACGGCTTCACAAGGGCATCCATGTCAGCGAAAGCGAGTACGTCGACTTCTGTTTGTAAGTTCTCGACAGCGGCAAGCAAGTTGTGAACTTTTTGGCCGCGTTGCGTTGCCCGACCGGAAACCACAATGGATGACTCAACGAAACGACATTCTTTCTGCAGTTCGCGAATGATTGGCACGACAGGATCCATCGCAGACTCGACAGCAAACGAAATCCGATAGTTTGGGTGGTCTTGAAAGAAGAAAGCCTGCAATCGAACCCGAGTGTCCTGATCAACACCTTTGCAAGGAACAATCAAATTCACTTTGGCAGTGTTTTGTTCGGAGGGCGTTGAACGCTGCTGGTGGACTTTCCAGAATCGACGATTCTCGACTGTCAACACAAGCTGAATCGCGCCACTAATAATCGCGGCAGCAATACAAATCGATAATGCATAAAATAAAAACGTGACCACAAGACATCCTTGTCAATTCGATAACCGCGCATGCTGTTCGATCGGCAGATGCATTAGTTAAAGTTTAGCGTTTAGGCGAAGTTCTCTGAAAACTGTGGCATTACGGTACAAGGTGAGACGGTGTCACCAAGGCATGTTTTCGCAAGCACTTTTTTTTCTTTTATTCGTCTCTGATAGTTCCGCCAAATTGAGTCCCCAAGTCAACAGCACTTTTGAGGGCGAATCGAAAATCAACCCCAGATTGGGCTAAAATTTGAAACGAAGAAAACCAAATCTTGCGTGCAAAACGAGGGCGTTTCAATATTGGAGGTCGTAGTTCATTTTGATACTTTCTTGGTGTCGCTCAAACTGATGCAAGCGATTAAAAAAAGGCTCAATGGTTGCCCCATTGGCTGCCGAAAAGAAAAGAGTTAGGCAAAAGATTCCGATTAGGTTGTTCTCCCAACACGGGTGCGTAAGTGAATCAGAATTTGATCAGCCTTCACTGAAAGAAATGAGACAAAGGATGTCACTGATGGGCATGGATGCTGAGTTTGACATGAACGTACATATTCGCTGGATGATACGGCGCGATATGCCCGAAGTGCTCTCGATCGAACAATCCAGTTTCGAATTCCCTTGGTCAGAAGAGGACTTCATCCGATGCTTGCGACAACGCAACTGCATTGGAATGGTTGCGGAATTTGACGAACGAGTCGTGGGCTTCATGATCTACGAACTTCACAAGGACCAGCTACACGTCCTGAACTTCTCAGTTCGCCCAGATGTTCGCCGCCGACACATCGGCAAGCAAATGGTGAACAAGCTTGTCAGCAAACTTTCTCAGCAACGTCGCAACAAGATTTTGCTCGAGATCCGGGAAACGAATTTGGCCGCCCAATTGTTTTTCCGCAATCTGGGATTCAAGGCGACTTCGGTCCTGAGAGATTACTACGACGACACCGTTGAAGATGCTTACGTTATGCAGTTCCGCTACATGAGCGATGCAGAGAAACAGTTCGAGCCGGTCAACCGAATCGCTCGTCGACTCGCGGGCTAGGACTCGCGGGCTAGGACTCGAATTCCAAAATCCGAAACATCAAGCCGCTCTCGTCAGGAAATTTTCTGACAAGATCGGCTTTTTTTTTGCACAAACCCCTTCGAACCAAACGTCCATCTGAAACGTGAGGTTTGTGTTGTCTGAAAGGTGAGGTTTGTCTTTCGTCGATTTTCGCTGCATCGCTGCAATTCGGCCGAGATTTCAATCGTTCTGGCGAACTACGGTCGTCTAACTCTGGTCTTGGTCTCCGTTGTAACTGCCAAAGAACTGGCCATAAGGGCAGTCAAGCGCCCTCATACTTTACCAATTGTTTTTAGATTTGCCTGTGTTCGACAAGTTCACTTTTGACGTGGCAAACCGTCGATTAAACTGATGAGCATCTAATATAGTTCATTAGGTACAGACACTTCCACTTCCCAAACATGAACCACTAATGGATCAGGAATTCGATCCGTATTTGGAATTACTTGGCATCCCCAAGGAAGAGCAACCGCCGAATTGTTATCGATTGCTCAGCATCCCTGAATACACATCAAATAAAGAGGTCATAGCCAACGGTGCCGCACGGCAAATGCAGTTCCTGCGCCGTGTTGGAGGCGATCAGTACCTCGGTGACGTTCAAAACATTCTCAATGAGATTTCAAAAGTTCGAATCTTGCTGCTCGATGATGAGAAGCGTGCAGAATACGATCAGAACCTGAAAGCGAAAGAGCGAGCAAGGTCTGGCAAAGGAGATGGTTCTGATTCCTTTTCGGGATCTCGTAGCCAGTCACAGTTCGACTTACTTGCTCCCACTCAAAAGGGGATGGGACGTGCGTCAGCTGTTCAACTGATCCATCTTTCAGGTCCACGCGTCGGCCAGACGTTCTCCCTTCGCAGCCGCGACATCACGATAGGTCCAAGCTCACGATTTGACATGATGATCCCAACTCGAAACGGATCAACATTCAAGCTGGAACATGAAATCGATCAGTGGATCCTTTCTTCGGAAGACACCAGCTTTGCCATCAACGGTCGACTTGTAAGCGGATTGACCGTCGTCAAGGACGGCGACATCTTGCGTTTCTCCGTCGAAGGTCCCGACCTTCAGTTTATCGAAGAGATTGATCTCACTCGGCACCTCGATACGCTTGGGCAATACGAGAATGTTGTCGTCAGCCAATCAAACATTCGCTCCACCAGTTCTTCTTCGTGGCAGAGTTCTTCGAGCTCCGCTTCAATATCAGCCACCAGATCCGGGACTCAACGGCGGCAATCACAACCGACACCTCAAAGGGCTCAAGCAACACCTCAAAGAGCTCAAGCTACTCCACAAAGAGCTCAACAGCCAAACGCTTCGGTCCCAACACGACCGCACAATTCAAAGTTGGTCAAGAAACCTGCATCGCAGATCAATCAGGGAATCGCTGGTTCGATGATGGCGGTTGCCAATCGCGCGTTGGGACGAGACAAATCGTTTTCCAAAAAAACGGGCATGACATTCGACTGGCAGATCGGTGTTTTCTGGCTAGTCGTTGGCTGCACCCTCGCCGCAATTTTTACGGGTGTCTTTTTTGGATGGAGAGGCTAATGAGCAATCCCAACAAACAAATGCCAATCGGAATTGATTTGGGAACAACCGAATCGGTGATGGCCTACGTTGACGAAACCGGACGCGCCGAAACGTGGAAACCGCGCGGCGGAAGTTCGCTACACGCGAGTGCAGTACTGGTTAAGAATGAAAAACTGTACGTCGGCGACGATGCGATTCTTGAAGCAGACGATGAATCAACATTGATCGATTACTTCAAACGCGACATGGGCAAAGGTCACACGTCCGTCATCGTCAACGAAGTTAAAGTTCCACCAGAAGTGCTCAGTGGCTATATCCTGAAGCACATGCGGGAACGCGCTGAGAAAATGCTTGGTCAAATCAATGACGTTGTCGTGACGGTGCCAGCCTACTTTGACTCAAAACGTCGTCAGGCAACCCATGAAGCCGGTCGCCTAGCTGGTTTGAACGTTATTTCGATCATCAACGAACCTTCCGCGGCAGCCATCGGTTACTGTGACATGAAAGGTTACGTTCGCGGAGGCGCCGACACGAGAACCGAAAACTTGTTGATTTACGATTTCGGTGGCGGAACGTTCGACACCACAGTCATCACTTGCGGCAACGGAAAGTTTACAACTTTGGCCACCGACGGTGATGTTTACCTTGGTGGTTTTGATATCGATGAAGAACTCGCCGATTGGCTGGGACAGCAATTCCTTCATCGCGAGTGGTATGACCCACGAGAAGCGGCAGGCGGATGGAAGTCGCTGATGCTTCTGGCGAATGGAATCAAGCATGATTTGTCGGAATCTGACTCGGCCATCGTCAACATGGTTTATGACGATCGTTCGCTGGACCTCGAAATCACACGAGAGTTTTTCAATTCGTTAATCGCTCCTTTCGTCGACAGAACAATCGCGGCATGTGAAGACGTCCTGTTTTCAGCTCGCAAGTCGTGGGAAGATATCGATACGATCCTGCTCTGCGGAGGCACGAGCCAGATCCCGTATATCAGCGAACGTTTGCGTGAAGCTTCAAAGATCGATCCGATTCAGATCGACAATCCTCAGGAATTGGTCGCCAAGGGCTGTGCATTGTATGCCGCGACGCTTTCTGAGAACGCACAACTGAATTTTGAAGTCGCCAACGTCAATTCTCATAGCTTGGGTATTCGCGGACGCGATGTTGAAACTGGACGACCAACGAATCGCATCCTAATCCCGCGGAACTCGACTCTTCCGAGCACGGTCATCAAAAAGTTTGTCACCTCCAAAAACGATCAGGAACACGTATTTCTGGTTTTGTTGGAAGGCGAAAGCGAAAACCCCAGCCTCTGCTTTGAAGTTGGGAAGTTCAAAGTTGCTCTTGGCGAGGGCGTCAAAAAAGGCGATGTGATCGAAGTCTATTGCCGCTACAACGAGGACGGTCGCATCGATGTTTACGCAAAATCGTCTGACAATCCAAGCCTCGGAAGATTGGCGATTAAGCGAAGCCACACCCGATTGGAATCTCTTGAGGTTTGGCGAAACAAAATTCTCTACGGCGTCAATTTCGAAGTCGACGACGACGAAGAAGATTCGTTCGAGGGCATGGACGTTTTTGCTGATGATGTGCCGTTCGGCTATCGCGAGATCGCTGAATTGGACGGCATGCTTGTCGCGGTGGGAGTCGAGGCGAAGCGAAAACCTTTGCCTGAAGAACTGCATGCTCAGCAGCGATTCACACTTAAGCTTGCTCGCGAAATCGAAATCTTGGACCATCTGATCGAAGCTGGCGAAGAGAAAGTCGAAAAGCAGATGGATGTACGTCGTCAGCGAAAGCTCAGACGGCACGTCTATGAATTAAAGGCACTCCGTATTCAACGTCGCAAGGCACATGACCATGCGGTAATGGCTTTAGGCCGACAATGTTTTCAACAGATGGTTCCCGACAATGTTGTGAGCATGCCTTACGAAGAAGTAAATCGTCGCGTCACTGAATTGAAGCAAGTCTGGTATTGAAGAATCAGTACACAGTACACAGTACTCAGTACTCAGTACTCGGTACTCAGTACTCGGTACTCAACACTACTTCTTCAACTCGATTCGCAGCAACGCAAACCCAACCAGCATACAAGCGACGTTCCCCATCCACACAGCCCAAGCTGGCAGCGTACTCATCTTTGCTCCACTGAGACCGACCATGAAGAGCGGATAGTAGAGCAATAGAATAGGAACGAAACACGCTCCAAACGTTGTCGCATAGTTTCCGGTTTTTAGCCGCAGTGCAACGGGCACTCCAATGATAGCAAACGCAAGGCAACTAAATCCGTTGGCCCAACGACGGTGAGGAACAACTTTCAGTCGGTTGTATCGATAGCGAGCATCCTCCAGCTCCTGATTTTGTTCAGCCCAACCGTCATGAGACAGGCCAACTAAATCTCCAGCAAACAGCTTTGCGGTCGCATCGAGAACTAACTCAGACTCCAGTTTCGCGAGATGTTCTTCCTGTTCTTTCGTTGCGCTCGAAATCTGACTGAGATACAGATGCGACGGGCTCAGTTTTGACCGCGAATGATCGTCGGGCGAGTGAAGTGGAATTTCAATATCCGTTTGATCGCCATCAACGAGCCTGAATTTGCTGTTACTGTCGATTGAACCCTGATCCATTCGAAACAGCAAGCTTTGCTTTTCCAAGTCAAGCATTAAGCTGCCTCTCGCAGCAGACATACGAATGTTGTCGCCTGAAGTCACCGTCACGACTGGTTTGATTAATGTTCGCCCTCGAACCCCGTCGACTTCGATTGAAAACTGGTCTCCCTTGAAGCTACCTTCTTGTTGCAACACGCTGTACACAATTTTGTCCGTGCTACTAAGGACGACTCGCTCGATTCCAAAGTGGCTCCATGCATAGGCCACATCATTCAGCCAAACGGCAAACAGGCTAAGCCCAAATGCCATCACCAAAGCCGGCACGACGACCATCGACTTGGACAGCCCTAAAGACTCCAGTGCAGTGACTTCGTTGTCCGAAGCCATCCGTCCGAAAACGACGCAGACACTAAACAGCGAAGTTGCGGGAATCGCAAACATCAACGCTTCAGGAACCAGAAACGGAATCAGCTGCACCACGATATCTGGACCGATACCGTATTCACGAGCCTTCTGCGCCAAGCCTACCAGTAGCATTAGTAACACAAATGCCGACGACGACACGATGAAAACTTTTAACAGCTCCCATACGACGTATCGAGTTATCAGCTTTGGAAACAAGTTGTTGGCTTTCAAATGGTAGGCGAGTCTATCCCAGACTCGTAATCTTGTTGTTTCTCGACCTGAGCTAGGCCGAGCTACTTACTAGGCAGCTTTGGCCAGCAGCTTTCCGCCAACATGGACATCGAGCTGAGGATATGGAATTCCAATGCCGGCGCGATCCATTTCAATTTTGGCATTCGCGGTCAAACTTTCTCGAACGTCCCAGTAATCTGCGGCGTCGCACCATACACGAAGCTGCCAATCAACCGATGATGCACCAAGCTCCATCAGATAAGCATATCCTTTGGGCGCGGCTGCTCCTTTTGTTTTCGCGACCGCTCGCTCAAGTGCGGCTCGTGTTTGATCGATGTCCGCGTTGTACGAAGCGCCAACGTTGACGTCGACTCGGCGGAGTTGATTGCGAGTGTAGTTTTCCAGCTTGCTGCCGAAAATTTCACTGTTTGGGATGATGATATGCCGGTTGTCGAGCGTATTGAGTCGAGTCGTGAAGAGGTCGATTTCTTCAACCGTTCCAGCGGTGTCGGCAACCACGATGTAGTCATCTACTTTGAACGGACGGAACAGCAACAACATGATCCCAGATGCAATATTGCCCAGCGTACCTTGCAGTGCCATACCAACAGCAAAACCAAGGGCTGCCAAAACAGCTGCGAACGCCGTGAGTTGAATTCCGTAGTAGTTCAGGACTCCAAACGCCACGATGATCATCAAACCGTTGCGAATTGCCTTGGTGAGAAACTTGCCAAGCGTCAGGTCGACTTTCTTGGAAACCATTCCTCCAAAATAGCGGCCTATGGTGGACGCAATCGTCCACGTGAAAACCAGTGCCGCCAAAAGAATCAGAGCCGGAATCAATTTGGTCTGAACCAGTATCTTGATTGAGGCGCTATCTTGCTCAAGAACAGCCTTCTTCAGAAGTTCCACGATCGACGCAGCTTGTTCAGAAACGCCCTCGCCGATTTCCTTGCCGATCGCTTCATCGGCCATTGCCAGCGCTGGAAGTGACAGCATTGCTGCGAACACAATCATCAATGCGAGAGTGGTAACCGTCTTGTGTCTGTTCAGTTTTCCAAACATCGTTTGCTCGTCCTTGGATTTGAAAGTTCAGACGCGGAGTGTAGAAAATTGAAACTTAAGCTCAAGATCAGTTGTGCTAGCTGCACTGCAACTCTGGACCGGATCATCAAATCCAGATACCGTTCGCCGTCGAATGAATCACTTACGCGCGATGCCGAATCATGAATCTCCAAAAACGATGGCCAGACTTTCTAATCCCTGCCGGATTGATTGCCTGTTTGACAGTGATCCTCGTTCCACTTCCGCCCGCGGTAATGGACGTCTTGCTGGCCGCCAACCTGACACTTGCCGTCATCATGCTGCTCAGCACCATTTACGCAAAATCGCCGATGGAACTGAGCCTGTTTCCGGCGTTTTTGCTTGGGACGACGCTTGCGAGACTTGCCTTAAACATTGGAACGACGCGACTGATCCTGACCCGCGGACCTGTCGACGGAGAGCAAGCTGCTGGAGACGTCATCGCCAGCTTTTCGAATTTCGTAACGGGAGACTCGATCGCGATTGGCCTCGTTATCTTCTCGATTATCGTCGTCGTGCAGTTTGTCGTGATCGCCAAAGGAGCATCTCGAATCAGTGAAGTTTCCGCGCGATTTTCGCTCGACGGAATGCCTGGTCGACAGATGGCGATCGAAGCAGAGCTCAACTCTGGAGCCATTGATGCTGCCGAAGCCAAAGAAATGCGTCGCGAAGTTTCCGAGCAAGCGGATTTTTACGGAGCCATGGACGGAGCCAGCAAATTCGTTCGGGGAGACGCGATCGCCGGCGTGCTGATCACACTGATCAACATCTTTGGCGGACTGTTCGTCGGACTTTCGCACAACATGTCGCTGCCGATTGCCGCTGAAACGTTTACAAAGCTGACAATCGGTGACGGATTGGTCAGCCAATTGCCTGCGCTACTGATCGCGTTGGCTGCCGGAATCCTGGTGACTCGATCGCATCGAAAATCAGACTTTTCTCGAGACGCCGTCAGTCAGGTTTTGGCTCGACCGATCGTCTTGGTCATGGCAGCTACTTTCCTTGGCCTGTTGGTTCTAACGAGCCTGCCAATGATTCCACTGCTGACCGTGGGCGCAATCTGCCTTGTGTTTGCGTGGACTAGCAGCCAGCAGAACGGCAAAGCGGATAACGCCAGCACGGAAAAAATCTCAGAACAGGTCGCAGCGCCCAAGGAGCAATCTATCGATCGACTTCTGACGAACGACCTAATGGAAATCGAACTTGGGTTGGATTTGATTCGACTGGTCGATTCCAAACAGGGAGGAACTTTACTGCAAGGTGTCAGCAACGTACGTCAGCAACTCGCTGGCGATCTGGGAGTCATCCTTCCGAAGATTCGAATTCGCGACAATTTGAAACTTGGTGGAAAAGAGTATCGAATTCTGATTCAGGGCAACGCCGTCGAACGAGCCACGTTGGAACCGGATCACCTGTTGGCGATGGACTGCGGGCAAGCAACTTCGCCACTGGAAAACGGAGTCGTCGCCGGACTTGCATCGGATGCAATCGCACAACCAGGTTACTGGATTCAGAAATCTGCATGGGAACAATCGGAACTGGCGGGCTACCGCGTGCAGTCTTGCACCGAAGTGCTAACGTCACAACTGAAGAAATCTTCCATGGCCAACGCGGACGAACTTCTGACACGCGATGCGACGGCTCAATTGATGGACGAACTGAAAAAGTCATCTCCAACGATTGTGAATGAAGTCGTTCCTGACGTGCTGCCGCTGGCCGACGTTCAAACGGTCCTGCAGTCTTTGCTCGCAGAAAGAGTTTCGATTCGACCATTGCATCTAATCATGGAGACGATCGGTCAACTGGCTCCAAAAACGCAATCGCTGACTCAACTGGTCGAGAAAATCCGTGTCAAACTCGCTCGACACATTTCGAGCCGCCTCGTCGACAGTTCCCAAAGTTCGGTTCAGGTTTTCACGATATCTGAAGAGCTACAAAATCGAATTGCCTGTGCGTGGTCGGATCAGGGCGATGAAATCCACCTCGACATGCCTCGTTCGATTACGGACATGTTGATTCTTGCGATGAGCGATGCATCGTCCCGGATGTCAGCGACCGGTTTGCGACCCGTTGCGTTGGTCGATCAGTCGATCCGACCAGTGATTGCCGAGATGTGCAGAAAAATCAATGAAGATATTTTCGTGCTGGGAGATCGGGAGCTCGAAGGAATCGAGTCGACGATTTTCGGTGAGATCACATCGGAACAGCTCTCAAGGCTTGAGCGTTCCGCGGCGTAGGTTTGGGAATTAAGAATTAAGAATTGGGAATTAAAAATTACTGAGTACTGGGTACTGGGTACTGACTCCTTCCGCATTCAAAAACTGCCAGCACTCCATTTGCGTCCGGTTTCCCGGCAAACTTTGCGCATGTCAAAAAATGAGATTTTTTGATGGACTGATGATCGATCTCTCGCCGATTGATCATCGAAGGCAATCTAGCTTCTGCGCAGTGCGTTGCTGCGCAATCGTTGATTCCCTGTGGTTTTTTAATTGGCTTCCCGTTTGCGATTTTCGCAAAAATTACGAACCTTGTAATTTGTTCATTGACGTGATGAAGCGATTTTTGATAACTACTCCCCCTGTCAGGCAACTCTCCCGAGTTACCCCGACAAACTGAAATCATAAATCTGGTCAGATCAATCGGCACCTGAGCTGGTCTGACCAACCGATATCGCGAGCCAATCACGGAGGATTGAATGGCGACAACAGTTGCAAAAAACGAAGAGATCCTTGAAGTCTGGAAAAAGTATAAGCCAGACTGCAGCGACAAACAGCTGCGGAATACTCTTATGGAACGCTACTTCCCATTGGTGAAGTACAACGGCGAACGAATCTGGCAGCGATTGCCGGACGGTGTCGAACTCGACGACCTGATCTCGGCCGGAGTCTTCGGACTCATGGACGCGATCGACGCTTTTGATCTGGAGCGTGGTGTCAAGTTTGAAACCTACTGCGTGCCGCGTATTCGAGGAGCAATGCTCGACGAACTGCGAACGATGGACTGGGTTCCTCGTCTCGTACGTTCAAAAGCCAGCAAGCTCGGAAACGCGACGAAGCGACTGGAGACAAAGATGGGCCGCAAGCCTACCATCCAGGAACTTTCAGCAGAGATGGAATTGACGGTTCCTGAGACCGAAAAAATGATCAGCGACGCGAACGCGGTTGGCTTGATCAGCTTGAACAAGAAGTGGTACGAAACCGACAGCTACAAGGACGTTCGAGAAATCGATATTCTTGAAGACAAAAAGGGTGAAGATCCAACACGTCGGATTCAAAAGAATGACTTGATGCGATTGGTCACCAAAGGCCTCAATCGCAACGAGCGTCTGATCATCATTCTTTATTACTACGAAGAGCTAACGATGAAAGAGATCGGCCAAACGCTGGATCTCAGCGAAAGTCGCGTAAGCCAGATGCACAGCAGCATCGTCCAGCGACTGCAGCATCAACTTGGTACTCGTCGCAACGAATTTGGTCGCGGCGGTCGTTCGACCAAATAGTCGCTCTACCAATTGAAACTTCAAAAGCAGTTGCCGAATTCGGCAGCTGCTTTTTTCGTTAGGGACGATCACTTCTAGTAGTCGAAATCGCAAGACTTTGGAGTTGTCGGCTTTTTGCGACTCTTGTGCTTTTTGGCGGCGACCAAACAACCGCAAAAACTAGTGCATTGTTACTTCTCAAATTTAGGATTGCTTGTCAAAGTAGCACGTCTCTCCGAGACGTGGAAAATCGCCTCGGAGAGACGAGCTACTTAATTGCCAACCCTAATTCTTAGCGGTATCGCTGCACTAGCCACAAAAATTCACAGAAGGCACAAACCCAGAAGGCACGAAGAAGTCTCGTCACAAAAACGGATCTCCTTCACCGTGTCTTACATCCAGCGAGCGTCGATATCGAAGTCGGCTTCTTCAAGCTTGGCGTCGATCAGCTTCAGTTCACGCTGCATCGAGACGACAGGCGTCTTGGGGATGTATTTATCCTCCAAATCTAGCAACGCTTCAGCGAATGAGAAACTAAAATCGAAGAATCGCTCCATGTCCACCGTGATCGGGCGATCGGCGGTCAGAGCCAATGTAGGACGCTCGCAAAGCTTCGTGGCGACAGATAGTTGTGCGGAAAAATATTGGTTGATTCGATTGCTCATAATTTGCTCCAGTTCAGTTGGGGCCGACGTCCCTGAAGGCAGCAAATCGCAATCATTGCGATGACTTCAAAACGTTGTAACCTGTCGACTGGTTCAATCAAATTCCAATTTCAAAATGCCAGCACTGGCTAGAATCAAGTTTCCTCCGAACCATTTGGGCCCAGGCACGTACTTGTGTTCAGTCAACTTAATTCGGCATGAATTTGCCCAATTGAAGCTGAATAACACTGAACAAACCGTACGATTCGCTGGCGTTACGCGATTCGAAAATCCAACACTCAACAACAAACACTCCAGATTCGCTAGCACTCTTGTCGATACCATTCCTGTTCGCACTGCTTTGGTCGCTTGACACATGGATGGCACATTCATCGACTGAGTTTGCATTAACTAGCTGGTTTCAACGGATGGAACCAAATTTCGCTGGTTAATTGCGAAAAATGGAATTGTGCTAAATCCAAAATAATGGAATCCTGTGGATGAATGAATCATTCACGAGTGGAAACCTCAACCCCCGAAACCGGGAGAGACCAATATGCAAATCAGACCTACATCAAACGTTCAGTCAACTTCATCTGTTAGCCTTCAAGCCAACAACGCGACTTCGGCTACAGACACAAACCACTCGATCCCAGTTGATCAAGTTGACATCTCTGCGGAAGCTCAATCGATCAACCAAACAGGCACCGAATTCCGCAGCGATCGAGTTAACGACATTCGTGCTCAGATCAGCAGCGGAGTCTACGAGACGCCTGAGAAGATTGACGCAGCGATCAGTCGCTTGCTGGACGAGATCGCTTAACGCGAACGATATCCAACTCTGTTAGAATCAAAAGCTCTTCCGATCTCCGGGAGAGCTTTTTTCGTTTCGCAATTCAGAAAGGTGATCGCATCGGGGGCTCCACGACATCTCGATCTGACTCTCCATCATTTATTCAAAAGCCCAATGCAAAAAATCTGAAACACAGAGGCACTGAGACCACAGAGAAACATCCGCACCAACACTCTGTGCTCTCTGTGACTCTGTGTTTATTCTTTGGCCGACAGCCCGACAATCCAGAATCCCCAGCTATTTGAGCTCACGCAAATACGCCCACAGATCCGCAACCTCCTGATCCGACGCTTCATTCAATAAGCCCTCTGGCATCAAAGACTTCGCTGACTTTCGTCTCGATTCAATATCAGCCGCGTCGATTCGTACAACTTCTCCGGTGCTTGTCGCCAACATGATGCCAGCCATCGATTCATAGACGACACTGCCGCGAAAGAGTTGGCCATCTCCGGTCGCCACAACAACAGCTCGATACCGATCTGGAACATTCTCGTTTGGATCAACAATCGCTCTCAATACATCCTCAAGTGAGAATCGTGACGCAATCCCTACGAGCGATGGCCCCGAGTTTTGTCCGCCACCATCGTGGCACGCCGCGCATTGATATTTTTTGTAAGCCAATTTACCGCGACCCGAATCGGATTTCGAAAAATCAATTTTGGAAAATCGCTCAATCAAATCACTCACCGACGCCGTAGCCTCAATTTTGATCGACCGCTCCGTGGCCAAATGGTTTTTCCAGCGATCAATCTTAACTCGTTGCCTGCGAATCGGATCGGCTTGCAAATCGTACTGTCGAAATTCGTAACCAAACGATTGGCCCGTCCATTTTTGCAGCAACTTTACAATCTGATCACGCACAGAAACTTCAGGATTCGTCCACCCAAGCTGCTTCTCCAGTCGCAGTAACGAGGCGAAGTCATCCGGTTCTGGTTTGTCACCTTCGATTTTCCTCAGTCCGATCAACGCTGCCTTATTGACGGTCAGGCTAAATGATTGCAGGCCACGCATCAGCACGCCCCGATCGCCTTTCACAGGAGCCGAACTGATCGACATTACCAGAACGTCCGTAAACTTAGCTTCGTCTGCAAACGATCGAATCAGAGCCACGTGCTGCGGATCCACTGACAAACATTGCAATTGCTTTCGAGTTGCCGTTTTCGGATCTTGTTGAATTTTACCTGCAATTTTCGCCCTAGCGATGCCGCGGAAAATCTCGGGCAACGAATCATAGATCCACATATCGCTGGGCTGGCCAAACGAATCATCTTTAACGATCGCTTCCGGAATATTCATATTTCGGAAAAGCTCAGTCGCCAGCTGCCCCATTCGCGGCTGCCAGTTTCGATCGACCGGCAACTCGGCAGCGTCTATCTCACGCCGAACTCTTAGCAGCGCATCGGCTACGCGATCGGATGCCGGCAAACTCATTCTCCCTTTCGCAACCGCAAGACAATTGAGATAATGAATACGCGTTACAGGATCTTTTTCTTTGGCCGCGATTTGGCTTAAGGCTTCTGCAACAGCCGAGTCGTTGATCTCGAGCATACCAATCAAACGTGCCACCTCGAATCGTTCAGCTCGACGATCAAGTAACTCCAACAGCTGCTTTGCGATTTGCTTTCTCTCAACTTCCGAAAATTGAATCGGACGTTCTGCTTGATGCCCGGCGAACATTCGGTCGCCGTTGCAACCTCCAAGACTCAACTGCAACTTCCGAACTCCCGAAGAAAGATCGCTTTCAGAATCCTTCATCAAAAGCATCCCAAGATCAATAGCGAAGGCTTGCGCAGAAACTGGTTTTACATTCGCTTCTGACGTCGAACGTTCCTTTCCAGCAGCTTCGGCTTGCATCATTCTGGATTTCTTCCTTTCGGGTTCCGCATTCGGTTTGGCTGACCCATTCGGTTTGGCTGACCCATTCGAGTCGGCGACAAATTCACCCGATTTCCAGATTCGATAAAGAGAACCCTCTGTCCCACGACCTCCTGTCGTCACAAACAGATCGCCGTTGGCAGTGAACTCCAAATCCGTGATCGCAAATCCAAAATTGCCTTTTGGTTTGGCAAATACTTCTACTTCCTCATTCAGTTTCACAACACCGATGCGACCGAAGGTCCAGTCACCTACGAAAGCGGCATTTTCGAACGCGTCACCAAACCCTTTCGTTTTGCAAACCGCAACACCCGTTGGGCTACCTCGTCCAAGCTCACCAATCAGCTCCGGCATATCAAAGAAACTTGCCGGTCGCTTCCAACCAGCCGACACCCAGCCTGCATCATCGCCCGGTCGCACTCTAAAAATTCGAGTCGGACGATACCAAGGAAGCGAAACATCGCGTTCACCATCGCTGTCATAAACGTAGATTCGATCGTCATGATCAAAGTCGAAATCGTAAGCGTTGCGAAAACCATGGCACACAATCTCCGCCGCGAATTGATCACCCGTTCCGACATCCGCAGGAAACCTCATCAGGAAACCAGCACGAGGTTTCTTAATCGGCGAAGTCGGCAATGAGTGGAACTGCTCACGGATTTCCGTCGCATTGCCACAGATTACGTACCACCAACCGTCAGTTCCTTTTCGAATCGCATGCGAACCGTGTTCTGCGTTTGTCGTGATCGAAACGACGTTCTCGAAAACGAATGGCTGATTCGGTTCCCGCAAAACAGATCGCATAATTGCTCCGTCGACGGTCAGCCACATCTGGTTTCCGTCGAACCAAACTCCCTGAGCAATGCCTTTGGTTGCAGCAAGCGTTTCGAACCTATCGAATTGTCCATCGCCGTCGTCATCAATTAACCGCCGCACGTAGCCCGGGCCAGAAACGATAGGAAGGCCATCAGGATCCACCGTCATCGCAGAAGCGTCTGGCACGAGTTCGTTGCCCGCGACTTTTTGGATCGAAAAACCTTGTGGCAACTCGACAGGAACTTCTTGCGCACCAGCATCCACGGAAGACAAGACAATGGTTACAGAAACGGCGAAGCATAAAAATCTTTTCATGCCAGCAGTATAGCGAACGTCTGCCGTTCAGACATCACTTGGCTCAACTCGCCGCGCGGTTCGTATGACGATCAACAATCCAACCGCGGCCACCACGCACGCGATCAGCCCCCAAGCTGGTGGGATCTTTTCGGCTTCTTGTGGAAACCAAGACAACTCGGCCAACTGCGGCTGATAGTAGCCCAAAAAAGCCACCGTGCCGTTGTGCAAGGCGTGCAGAATAACTCCCGGCCAAATTGAATTCGACTTCCAAGCCAAATAGCCCAGCAAAATCCCGATCAGCATCGTCGGAAGAAATCGATCGAGCGAAATTGCACTGTTGGACAAAATGTGAAAGACGCCAAACAGTATTGCCGTCGTCAAAATCGCATTCCACGCTTTCCATTCACGGGACAACGCTCGCAACAACATGCCGCGAAAGAACCACTCCTCACAGAACGCAGGAATCAATGAAAAGCACAACGCAATGATCGGCGGAGAAACTTGACGGAACCGTACAACTTGCTCTTCGCTTAATTTCACCAACATTTCATGCCGAGCACTTGCTGCGGTCTCGCCCGCCACCATTCCATAGATCGCGTAGGTGCCTTCGACCATCAACATCACAATCGGCCACAAGCTAAGCCCCAGAATAACTGCCGCGATAAAAAACAACGGCGAACTCCCTTTTAAGCCAAAGCCGCTCCGAAAGTTAACTCGATTCATCCACGCAACGACCGACGGAATCACGAAGAACGACAAAATCGTGAACGATCCCATCAACAGACAGAACATCGAAAAGTTATCCGCCAGTGCTTTCCCAAGCCGTCCCAAAATTCCGATCGAAACCATATTCATTGGCAGCAGCAACACAAGACACAACAGCGCTGAAATGACTGGAACAAACAATGCGACTCGTTTCGGACGCGTCACCAAACTTGAAAGGCTTAATTGCTGCGAGTAGAGAATCGTGTCGGCACCAAACGTTCGAGCTGCAATCGACAGCGCGACAAACGCGTAGACCAACGTCGAAATCACCGCAATCACGGCGGCCCCCGTTTGGACCTGTCCTTGCATCACGTCACGAGCCAACACGAGCAAGTTCATCATCGGAGTCACCGTCGTCAATCCGGTCAACTGAACCGAAGGCGACATTGCCAACAATCCCGGGCCAAGCGAAAGCAAAATGATCGGCACCAAATAAGCCTGTGCTTCCTTGAAGGAACGCGCAAAACTGGTCACCATCAGAAGACAAGCCGCAAAGAACACAGCAAACAAAACCAGCAGCAGAAACACTTTGAAAATCACGCCAACGGAAAGTCCACCGCCGGGCAGCATTTGATCCAGCTGAAAAACCCACATGACAATCGTCATGCCGACCAAATTAAGAATCGCCGTTAACACCGCGACCGTGACAACCGCGATGAACTTCGCCAACAGGATTCCCATCCGCGGAACGGGAGCGGCCATCAGTGTTTCCAACGTTCCGCGTTCTCGCTCACCAGCGGTCAGATCAATGGCCGGATAAACGGCTCCGGTAATCGTCATCAGCACCAACGCCAGTGGAATCATGGACGCGATCGTCCCGCCTGCAGAACTCCCTGCACCAATCTCAATTCGTTTCACAATCGGCTCAGCGACTGGCAACGCACCGCCACGGGAAGAGACCGCCTTTGCAACAAAAATGTCATTCCATTGTCGAAACCGATTACGCAGATATCGGCTTGCTACGCTGGAAACCTGATCTTCTCGTTGAATGATCTTCAGCTCGTTGATGCGAAACTTTTTGGCATCGATATCCAAAATCAATCCAACATCGGCATCACCTTGAGCAACGATTTGGGTCAAACCCGCTTCACTTTCGCCTTCCAAAAAGAGCCAGTTGTTGTCCACCAGATCTGCCCCGAGATCGTTCTCGGCAATGACGACGCGATAGTCCAGTGGCCTCACTACATCCGTCGCGGCGTCGTCTGATGGTTCGCCGTCCGAATCTTCCGATGTCGATTCTTCCTTAAACTCAAGCTCAAACTCTGCAATGGACTTCGAAATCCCTTCCAGAAAAGCTGCTGATTTCGCTTCAGGGAGATTGGAAGAAAAAACGATCGTGTGCTTCTGTTCTTCACCACCTGCGGCAACGCCAATCGACGACAGTAAGAAGTTTTGAAACACAAGACTCAGAATTGGGTACACCAGCAACGGCATGAACACCAGCGTCACAATCGTCCGGCGATCGCGCAACGTTTCGCGCAACTCCTTCTTTGCCAGTCTCCAAATCCTCGCGATTCCGCCGCGAGATTTCATTCGTTCAGTTTTCGTTGATTCGTTCAATCGATGTCTCTAGCTGACAGCTTCTACGACGTCGACGTTTCCGCCGACACAAATGTTCCCTCGATGATGTCAACAAAGATCTCCACGAGATCCTGTCGACCAGTTTTCTGCTGCAAGTCCGCCAATGTTCCACCAAGCACAAGCTCTCCCTGGTGCAACAATCCGAATCGATCGCAAACGCGCTGCGCTTGTTCCAATCGATGAGTGCAAAGAATCACCGCCTTGCCTTGCTCACGAAGCAAATCGATATGCCGAAAGATGACTTGGCTACCAACCACGTCCAGCCCCAAAGTGGGTTCGTCAAAAATCATCACGCTCGGATCGTGAATCATGGCCCGCGCAAGATTGATGCGTTGTTTCTCGCCGGTGCTCAATCCTGCACAACGACGATTCAGAAATTCCTGAAACCCCAACAACCCAGAAAGCTCATCGATTCGCGAATCGCATTCGGCAGTGCTCATGCCGTAAACGTCTCCAAAGAAGCTGAGCATCTCATGGGCCGTCAGCCATTGGTAGACTCCAGCCGAGGAAGAAACGAACCCAACTCGACGCTTGACTTCTTCGGGCTGTTCATCGGACCGAAAGCCATGGATTTCTGCGTAGCCTGAGTTCGCTTTCAACAGCCCCAGAATCATCCGCATACAAGTCGTCTTGCCTGCTCCGTTGGGTCCCAGCAGCCCAAAAACTTCACCCGCTTGGACGTGGAAAGAAATACTGTCGGCCGCAATGACGTCTCGATCTGGCAATTCAAATCGCCGAGTCAGTTCACAAACGTTGATGATGTTGGGCATAGGCAGATTGGAATCCGAATCGAAGCAGAAAACTACCGGGGAACGGCCAATTTTCTCCATACGAAGCCAGAGCGGTTTCGGTTTGAAGGAATTTCAGGATTCCGCCAACGGCGGCTTCGAGGGTTTGGGAAATGCGCTATAATCTTGTGCTGAACCAGCCAACTCGCCCCATCAGCCGCCGTGACCAACGAACCACTCAATCCTGAAGATTGGCTCCCGAATTTTGGGCTGCCGGGGTTTCGACCCGGGCAACGCCAAGTCATCGACGCAATCATCACTGGACGAGACACCCTTTGCATCATGCCCACCGGAGGCGGCAAAAGCCTCTGCTTCCAACTGCCTACCATCGCCCGGTCCGGCGTCACGATCGTGATCTCGCCGCTGATCGCGTTGATGAAAGACCAAGTTGACTCGCTCAACGCGATCGATATACCCGCAACGTTCATCAACAGTTCACTGTCGCCAGATGAACAGCAGAATCGCCTCGCGATGATGGCCGCCGGACAATTTAAGCTGGTCTACATCGCGCCGGAGCGACTTCGCAGCAACGCGTTCATGCGAGCGATCAGCAAGATCGAAATTCAACTGCTGGCGGTCGACGAAGCACACTGTATCAGCCAGTGGGGCCATGATTTCCGTCCAGACTATGCTCGATTGGGCAAGTTTCGCGAACGAATCGGCAATCCTCAAACGGTGGCTCTGACCGCGACAGCAACAACGCTGGTCCAACAAGACATCGCCAAAATTCTAAAGTTTGACGATCCCGCAACATTCGTCACCGGTTTCGCCAGAGACAATCTTTCTCTGTGCGTTGAAACACCAAACGGCAATCACGAAAAAGATCAAAGGCTGATCAAATACATTCAGGAAACCGAAGGCGCCGGCATCGTCTACGCGTCAACGCGAAAGAACTGTGAACATCTTGTTGAGCTACTGGAATCCAACATCGATCGAAGCCTCGCGTTCTACCACGGCGGACTCGCTCCGGACCAACGTCGTGCGGTTCAGGAAAAATTCATGTCGGGAGAGACGCCGATCATTGTCGCGACCAACGCGTTCGGCATGGGCATCGACAAACCGGACCTTCGCTTCGTCGTGCATTACAACATGCCCGGCAGCGTCGAAGCCTACTACCAAGAAGCGGGCAGGGCAGGGCGTGACGGAAAACATTCCCAGTGCCTGATGCTGTTCTCCTATCAAGACAAATTCATCCAAGAGTTCTTCATCGAGAACTCTTATCCGTCCCGCGAGATCATGAAGGACGTGTACGAATTCTTGCGGACAATTCCATCCGACCCGATCGAAATGACGCTGAATGAAATCAAGGAAGAACTAGATCTTCAGATTGGCACAACAGGCATCGCGACCTGTGAAAGCCTGTTGGAGAAGGCCGGGGCGATTGAGCGACTGGATTCGAAAAATAACGCGGCCGGAATCCGCATCGACTCGGACATGAAAACGCTGATCGATCTGCTTCCGCCGGGACAGAAAACTCGACGGCATGTACTTCGCGGTTTGGAAAAGCTGGTCGGAGACTTTCGCGGCGAAGTCGTTTTGTTTCAGCCAAAATGGCTGGCCGAACGACTGGAGATGAAGTGGACCACCGTCAATTCGCACATTCGTGAACTGACGAAACTCGAGCCGGTCAGCTATGTCCCACCGTTTCGCGGCAAAGCCATCTCCATGCGATGTCGCGAAAAGCGATTTGCCGAACTCGACATTGATTTTGCAGAACTTGACCGTCGCAAGAAAGCGGAGCTCGAAAAACTGCAATCTGTTATTCGGCTGGCGACAACTAGACGTTGTCGACAACTGGAAATCCTTGAGTACTTTGGCGATTCAGATCGACGAAGGTGTGGTTCGTGTGACAACTGCGACAAACGCCCAAAGCCAAACAAAGGGAACGCCAAATTTGCCGATCCACCTGCCGCGCTTTATGCAGCTCAAGTTGCACTCAGTGGGATCGCTCGAACGCACGGACGAATCGGCAAAACGCTGGTCGCTCAGATGCTCAAAGGTTCGACACAGAAGAAACTGAAAGGAATGGGGCTCGATCGACTCAGTACTTTCGGATTACTGAAACCACTAAGAACCTCAGACGTTACGGCGTTGATTGAGTTCCTGATCGACAACGGGTATGCGGATCAAATCGAAACGACCAAGTTTCGTCCCGTCGTACAAATCAATGACGAAGGCAGCATGTTGATGCAGGGCGAGCTCGATATTGATCTTACAGATCGCATGTCGACAGAGTTGGTCGATCAGATCGGCATCAAACTCAAAGGCAAGCAGCCTCATTTGCTGCCGACTCGCGACGCGGCAGTTGCCGAGGAACCTGAAGAGGCGGAAGTCGCATCCGAATCAGATGAACAAACGGAATCCAGTTCAAATTCTGTCCGTGAAGTTGCCGTTGAAGAACTGAACGAAGCAAGTCCAGCACTTTCAGTGGAGCCGATTGTTCGAACCGATGCCGCCGAAGAGTCGCTCCCCAAGCCCGGCCAAGTTCGTCCAAGCTACTTTTGGACGTGGCGACTATTCCGAGAAGGTTACTCAACTGAACACGTGATGCAGATTCGAAATCTCGATCTGGAAACGACGTACGACCACATGCTTCGCGCTGCGGAGAATCAACACATGATCGATATTGATTGGCTGATTGACTCTGAGACGCAATCGTTGCTCGAAAAGTTTGTCAGCGACAACGAAAATAAGCGGCTCCCTCAACTTCTGGCGAATCTGCCTGATGACATCAACTCGCACGAGCTAACGTTGTTCGTGAAGTCGGAACAGTCCAAGAGCACGTCGACGAACTAGCGGCTCGACGCCCGTGGCTATGGCTTGAACCCGGGACGCAATGCTTGAATCAGTGGTCGCCATCGACTCTTGTCGGGATCGTAGACTCCAAATCCGGCACCGAACTCCCAGTAGGCCCACCCAAGCCCAACGCGTTCAGCATGAGCACGAACAAGCCTCGTCCAGTTGGTTCTGGCCGTAACGTTGCCGGTCGAAAATGCACCAAACTCACCAATATGAACGGGAAACCCATTGGCTTGCCCCCAATCGGCGGCTCTTTGCATGTCGGCCAAGATTGCAGAAGTTCCCGATGTCAGCATTCGATTGAATGAACCATTGGCTGGCAACCCTAGGTGGCGAATCACAAAAGCGGGCTTCGGTTCGGCCGTAGCATTCATAAAGAACACGTCGGTAATCGGAGACGTTGGCGTTCCAGATACTGGTACGACGTAGAAGTGGTAACCTGCCTTGGTATTCACAACCACTTCCTCTCCCGTGCCATCAGCCCGTTGTGCTCTCACGCGAATCGTTTCCGCACGATTGCAAGTAAAGACGACCTCTGTTGCGTCGGCGTTTCCATTGTCATTGTGCACCCTGAAACCAGCCCACCCTTCATTCCACTTCACCTCGACTCCCACCGACTTCGAAGTCATCGTCGTGTCCCACGACCAGTTTTGCCATCCGTTACCAAGCACTTTCTTGTGTGGCGACCAAAAGACACCGAGCGGTGGAGATGGGTCGATCCACGGAGCTCCCTGATGGGTGAATTCAAACGGTTCGTAGTAGTGAACACTCACCGCAAGGTTAGCATCATTTGGTGGATTGAAACTGGAAAGCCCGGCAATGGAATTGTAGTTTACTGGACCAACCAACACCGTCCGTATCGGATTGGTCGTTCGGATTATCGCCAGTGCATCGTCCATGAAGTCTTCCCACAACTGCGGCTGTTCGGTGAAGGCTCCGTGCGGTTCGTTGAGAATTTCAAATGCGACCAGATCATTGGATGTGTCCTGATATCGAGTGGCAATCTGTTCCCAAATCGCTAGAGCACGGTCCCACTCAAGAAGCGGCGCAGCATTGAGTTCATCATAATGATGGACGTTCACAATGATTTTTAGACCGCGACTGGTGGCCTGTAGAACAAGTTCGTCGACTCGACTAAAGAATATTTCGTCAATCGTAAACGGATAAAACTCATTTGCGTGGTAGGTCCAACTGATGGGCAGTCGAACGTGATCGATACCAGCTTCAACAAGTCGATCAAAGTACTCCTCTTCGGCAGTTAGCCCCCAAGCCCCCTCGAACGGAGCTTCGAGCATATTGCCAAAGTTGATTCCTCTCGCAAGTTCAATCGCCTGTGCGCTTGCGGTTGGCGTTGGCGATACTACGACCAAACTGAAGACTACTAATAGCGCGTAAAGGAGCCTGCGCATTTGGTATTGCATGACGGTGCCTTAAGTGAACGTATGGAAGGAAATGCGAAAGTGGCTAGGAAGGCGAGGTTCATTCTAATGGCCAACCGCGATTTGTAAAACTAGGCAATTTGCTCGCCGAGTTACTTCCATCTCAAATCATTGCGACAGAAATCGACAACCAAACGTCGAAAGTTCAAGAGTCGCCGAACGCCATTAGAATTCGTGAGATACAATACAGCTTTCGCGTTTAGATTGGAATTTAGTGTCCCCCGATTTTGGGAGGGAGCCAGCCCACTACTTTCGAAGCTCTGCAATCTCGGCTTTGATCTTTTCCAATTCGGCTTCGATCTTTTCGACTTCGCCCGGTTCATCCGTTTGGGCTTTGGCGTCTTTTAAAAGTTGCTGGTACTTGTCCTGCTTGCGACGAAGCACTTCCAGTCGTTTTTTGCTTTTCTTGTCCACGTTGCCCTCGAGCGAAAAACTTTTGAAGGATATACACGCAGAAATCCGAACAAGTGAATCAACATCAGATCCACTCGGTTCGGATTCGCGCATGTATTGATGCGTCAAGTATACCTAGCGTGGTTTTACTTCGCGAGTCTTACGCTGGAATCCAATCGCGCCCAACGACTTGTAGACTTCTTCCAAAGTCTTTTCACCGAAGTTTGAAATGCTGAGCAATTCCGCACGAGTCGTGTTCAGCAAATCTTTGACGGTGAAGATGCCCTTCTCTTCAAGGCAATTCGTGGTGCGAACGGTCAAGCCGATCTCTGCCGTGCTCAGTTCAAGCTTCTCACGCAAGTCACGAGCTTCTTCTTCAGCAGCACTAAGTGGAATTCTGGTTCTAGCCATCGGGGTCCCTCCCTAAATTTGTACGAAAGAATTCATTGAAACTCCGATCGACAGAACCAAAACTCGACATCGGTGTCGAAGTTGATTTACATCACGGGAGATGCGTTTGTCGTCCTTGTTTCAAACTGCTGTGGTTATACCATAAGGAGATCAACCTCAAAGCACACGTGCCCATTTTCGCCCGGCTTTCTTGGCTGATCCGCTAGCAAACAACACACGCTTCCACGCCGCACAACGACCAACCAACATGGCAGTTGAAACTCAACAGGAACTCATCCACGGACTCAACGACGGTCAGCGAAGTGCTGTCCAGCAAACCGATGGCCCGTTGTTGATTATCGCTGGACCTGGCAGTGGGAAAACGCGAGTCATCACGCATCGCATTGCTTTCATGATCGCCAAAGGGATTCCTTCGTGGCAAATCGTTGCGCTGACGTTCACCAACAAAGCCGCCGACGAAATGCGGAACCGGTTGAATAAGCTTTCGCCAGGAAACCTCACATGGGCCGGAACGTTTCATCGATTTTGTTCGCGACTTCTTCGGCAATATGCCGCGCTCGTTGGCCTGCAAGAGAATTACACAATCTACGACATGGGGGACAGCAAGAAAGTCCTCAAGCATGCGATCGCGAATGCGGAAATCGATGTCAAGCATTTCAGCGCCGATAAAATTGGCAACCAAATCAGCAACCTGAAAAATGAAGGCGTCTCGCTTGAGCACTTCATTCCGCGACCCGGAAACGTAATGGACAAGATCCTCAGCAAGGTCTATCCGGAGTATCAAAAGCTGTTGCAGATGGCAAACGCCGTTGACTTCGATGACTTGTTGTTGCACTGCGTCGATCTGCTGCGTGACAATCCGGAACTTCGTGAAAGCCTCGACCTGAAGTTCAATTACATGATGGTGGACGAATACCAGGACACGAATCGAGCTCAATATCAATTGATTCGATTGCTCAACCACAACGTGCAGAACCTTGCCGTCACCGGCGACCCGGATCAATCGATTTACGGTTGGCGCGGTGCGAACATTTCAAACATTCTCGATTTCGAAAAAGACTATCCTTCGGTTTCGGTCGTTCGACTGGAAGAAAACTACCGCAGCACCAAATCAATCCTGCGCGTCGCGGACCAGTTGATCGAAAACAACGTACGGCGAAAGAAAAAGAAGCTGATCACGGCGAACGATGAAGGTAAGCCCGTTCGACTGGTTGCTTATCCTTCCCCGCAAGACGAAGCCGCTGACATCGCCGACTCGATCGCGTTGGCGATTCAAAAAGGCAACCGCAAAGCAAAAGATTTCGCGATCCTGTACCGCACGAACTGGCTGTCTCGAGCGTTCGAGCACACGCTTCGCCAGTGCGGTGTGCCGTATCAAGTCCTCAACGGCCACGAGTTCTACCAGCGTAAAGAAATCAAAGACGTCATCGCGTACTTGCACTTGTTGAACAATCCAAACGACAGCGTTGCGTTCGAACGGGTCGTCAACATTCCTTCACGAAAGATCGGCAAGGTAACGCTGACTAGATTGCAACGCTATTCACGCGAAAATTCGATCTCGATGATGGAAGCAGCTCGCAATTGCGAACAGATTGAAACGATCAAGAAAGCCGTCGGCAAACGAATCCTTGCCTTCGTTGAGTTGATGGATGGTTTGTCCAAAGAGGTCGATAGCGAAGTCGAACCTGTGATTCGATCTGTCCTTGCGGCAACGGGCTATCGCGAATGGCTGACCGACGACGGCAGCGAAGAAGCCTTCGAACGTGCTGGCAACGTTGACGAATTGGTGGTCGCCGCCCAAGAATTCGACAACGAACATCCCGAAGACGGCGGACTGGCTCGCTATCTGGAACAAGCCGCTCTTGTTTCAGATACCGACGTGTGGGAATCCGATGCGAACTTCGTCACGATGATGACGATGCACGCGGCCAAAGGGCTCGAATTCCCTTGCGTGTACGTTGTTGGTCTCGAAGATGGACTGTTGCCGCACGAACGTAGCGTCGGTAACGATGATGAAGTGGAAGAAGAGCGTCGGCTACTATTTGTCGGGATCACTCGCGCCGAAGAAGAACTACAGTTCTCTCGCTGCCTGAATCGCTTTCGTCGCGGCAGCTATTGGCCAGCAATTCCCAGCAGATTCTTGATGGAGCTTCCTCGCGACGAGATGGAGATTTTCGGAGCACAACATCAGCAAGCCGGCATGACGGCGGACGATCTTCAACGCGCAATTGATTCAATGGACGTTGTCGACGCACCAGACTTTTCTGACTTACCCGCGATCGACATCCACGCCAGCGACGCCGCGATCAGCGTCGGTGGAGATCTGTTCTGCGACCAGGAAAACGAGCCAGCAACGAAAAAATCGGCAGTGAAAAAACCCTCGATGGCCAGCCTGATGACCGGTGCCGAACTTGCAAAGCAACATCAAAGCAATGCCGCTGCTGACCGCCTCGAACCAGAAGCTTGTGAAGTCGGACTTGAAGTCGAACATGTGGAGTACGGCGTCGGGAAAGTCATCGCCATGACGGGAACTGGACGCAAGGTGACGGCGACGATTAACTTTCCTAATTTCGGCAACAAGAGAATCTGCCTAGCGTTCAGCAACTTGCGTTTGCCCGGTTAAACACAATACCGTTCAATGAAGCCAAAGTCTCTGTGGCATAGGCCTGTGTTCTGCATGTCCACAAGCCAGAGGCTTATGCCACCTCCCCAACTGCAACGACCCTAATGAATCACCTTCATTGAACGGTATTGCGGTTAAACAGCACTCTAACCAAAGTAGCTCGACTCTCCGAATCGTTTGGCACAGCTTAGCACGAACCTCCGACTCGGAGAGGCTGTGAAATTTTAGATCCTGTGTTTGTAGTACCGCCTTTAGGCGGAATCGAGCCTGAGCGAAGTAGAGAAATCCCGGTTAAAACCGGTATTACGAACGGCGCGAATGCCTTAGTGAAGCACGCCTAGTAAATTCACCGACTCGGAGAGGCGAGGCTAATTTCCCTGACCACTCAACGCGATCGCCAACGGACATCGGCTCAAGTCCGCTTCACTCCCATCGCGATACTTGCCCAACACCTTCCGCGATTCCTTTGCCAACATCCGTCGCACTTCACGACGCTTGCCTTTGACTCGCGGAATCTTCATGTGATCGTAAGCAGTCGTCTGATGCCGCATCCACGCAATCACTGCCGATTCTGCTCGACGTTCGATCGGTATCCGCTGAGTCCTCGCGACGGTGCCACTTCCGACTGGCGTAGCGTGTTCGCTAACGGCCTTCGCCAATCGTGTCGCTAAATCCGAATACGAATCCTCGAAATCCAAAAACTGCAGGATCGCAAACGTAAAGTCTTCGACATACTGAGCCTGCTTCTTGTCGCGTCGCTTGGCGGCAGAAGCTTGCTTTTTTGCATAAGCTTCAGTGCTACGTTCCGCTTCGAATTCTGCTCTTACCGAAGCAATCCGATCCGCCGGAGCCCAGACTCCGCGGGAAAACGTTCGGCGACCTTTCTTTTCCTTCACCGTCCAACTTGGACCGCGAGCCTTCACTCGGCGCGTGACACCAGCATCTCCCGGCGGCAACAACTCCCAACCTGCGGGAACCTTTAATACTGTCCCGTCTTCGGTGCGAACGGTGGAAGGCTTGGGGCCCGGAGCAACGATTCGAGTTTCGGTCGGCATGGAGCAATTCCTTATCCCGTCCGTATCGGTTTACGGAAACGTTCGCCAGTTGTAAGCGTTGCCTCGCAAGCCAATATCGCCGCTGGGGATCCCGATGTTGTTAAAGTGATTTTGGTGAAATCCGCCGATGTACCGCGAGTCTACTTCGACTGGATCGCGATACTTGTGAGTCATCTTGCCGTCCAGAATTCGAGAAACAACAGGGTTGCGATTCTCGAAGTAGGCATCTCTTGAGAATGCCGTTGGCTGAGAACGGTCTTGTGGCACGTAGTAGCCGACGTGCCCAGCCGGTTTAACAAAGATCGGCGGATTGACTTGGTGCGTCTTCGTTTGAGCAGGCAGATTGAAGCGACCACGGAAAAGTTGAGCTTCACAATCCTTTGAATCGGCAACACCGATCAGTATCATCATCAGAAGTGCCGTCGCAATCAGTCGCATCGTTTTTCTCCCCAAAGCCGTTCAATTCATCGCCGAGCATCACATCGTGTGGCTAGTTTAAACTTCGGGATTTCAAGCGTCGCGAAACAACTTGATGGACAGCTTCGGACTAATGCAGACAAGTCGGTTCAACGGAACGACAGGCAGAATGAAACGCAGCTACGCACCCGTTCAAGGACGGACGTTTCGGTTCCTCGCAACCGCCTACCTCAGGCGAAACGGATTAATGGTGCCTCAAGGACGCGACATCGTTTTTCAATCACGAAGTGATGACATGCGTTAGCCATGGACGGGAGTCCATGGTTTGGTTGCGGGTAATCGGAAAGTCCCGAATGGGACGACACGAAATTACGCAAAACATCCCATGGGCTCCTGCCGTACCTTCGGCACTCAATTCGTCGCGAGAACCTTAACCATGGACTTGCGTCCATGGCTAACTCCTGCCGTGCTTTCAGCACTAACGTCTCGGGTTGAGAAACGCGTCGTAAAAAACGCGTTGCCTGTTCCCCAAAACTACGAAATTTCAACGCAGCCACTAGCCGTAGAGAATTTCAGATGTCGGTGTCTCCGTCGTCTGCGTGTCAAACTTTCGCAACCCAAGCTTCTGCAATGCGACCAACGAAACGTAATACGGATTGAGCACCATGTAACGGTGAAATAATCGTCGTGGCTCTTTCGTGAACCGAAACAACCACTCGAGGCCGAACTTCTGCATAATCGGCGGAGCTTGGGCAAGCTGCCCTGCATGAAAGTTGAACGCGGCACCAACGGCAAGAACGGGCATCCGCAAATCGTCTTTGAATTCGTAAGCCCAAACTTCTTGTCGCGGACAGCCGAGCCCCACAAGCGTAATCGCCGCTCCACTTGCATTGATCGCCTCGACGATTTCACGTTTCTCTTCAGGAGACACCGTACGAAACTTCGATGGCAGTACGCCGACTATGTTCAGCTTCGGAAACTTCTTCAGCAAATTCGTCGAAAGATCGTCCAGCAGTTCTTGCTTGCCGCCAAACAAAAAGATTGGAATCCCCTCTTCAGCGGCAGCCTTACAAGTTTCCAACATCAAATTCGGACCGTAAACACGATCTTTGAGTTTGGTTCCGTGAATTGAGTTCAGAGCCCATCGAACCGGCTGCCCGTCTGGCACGATTAGTTCCAGCTGATTCAGGCGATGTCGATGCACGTTGTCCATCACACCGGTCATCACACCGTGTACCGCCAGCGCAGAAACACCAAAAGGCTTTCGTTTCTTTGCCGCATCAACAATTTTCGCGGTCGCGGACTCATAGTCGACGGCATCAATTTTTACGCCGACCAGATTGAACTTCCCAAGATCAATCATGACTTCACGACCTCTTCGTCCCAACGTTCGACATTGTGACCGTGGATCTCGGTCAAAATCGTCTTTACGTCTTTGGTCAACTTCCAATCAGGATAGTGACTCTGGAACTTGCTGACATCGCTGACGTACCAAATATGGTCACCCATGCGATTGTCTTCTGCGTATGTGTATTCGAGCTTGTTGCCGGTGATCTCTTCACTCATTTGAATCGCTTCCATCATCGAGCAGTGACTGAAGCGACTTCCACCGATGTTGTAAACTTCGCCTTTGCGAGGATTGCGATAGAAGTGATCGAAAGCTTGAATCAAATCATAGCTGTGAATGTTGTCGCGAACCTGTTTGCCTTTGTAACCGAAGACAGTGTACGCTCGCCCGGTCATGGTGCACTTCATCAAGTAAGCCAAAAATCCGTGCAGCTGAGTGCCGCTGTGGTTTGGTCCGGTGAGGCAACCGCCCCGGAAAGCAGCCGTGTTCATGTCGAAGTATTTGCCGTACTCCTGAACCAAAACATCCGCCGCAACTTTTGAAGCACCAAACAGGCTATGCATGCAACTGTCGATCGACATGTCTTCCTTAATGCCATCGTTGTAAGCGTGCGAAGGGTCGATCTCCCAGCGAAGTTCTTTTTCCTCAAGCGGCAATCGGTTCGGCGTGTCGCCGTAAACCTTATTGGTCGAAGTGAAAATGAAACATGCCTTAGGGCTGTTCTCACGGCAGGCTTGCAACAAGTTAAGCGTGCCGTTGGCGTTGACGGTAAAATCTTTCTTCGGGTCGCGAGCCGCCCAGTCATGCGAAGGCTGCGCCGCGGTGTGAACGATCAGCTCGATGTCCGAGCTATACTTTTTAAACAGGTTATCAATCACGTCATCGTCGCGAATGTCCGCGCTGACGTGTTCGTAGTTTTCTCCCAGCTCTTGCTCCAATTGGCCACGCTGCCAAGCAGTCGAGGCTTCTGGGCCAAAGAATTCGGCTCGCATGTCGTTATCGATACCGATAACTTTCAAACCTTTAGAAGCGAAATGGCGGCTGGCTTCGGAGCCAATGAGTCCGGCGGAACCGGTAACGATTGCAATGCCCATGAACTTTGCGTGGAGAAAAATTGGAATGACGGATTTGAATCAACGGAAGATAATCTCACGTTAGATTCCGCTCATTCTAATTCCGGGCGCACTTCGGTCAACGAGAAAAGCTCGACGATAACGATAAGAATTGCACGTTGTAGACGTTATAACGATTCTTCAAGATCCGACCTAAAGAGGAACGGAGAACATTAAGGTGCTGGACAGTCGAGTTGAACAGCCTTGGAGCCTTACTTCAGTGCAACTCCAAGTTAAGCATCGATCAGCAAGCCTACTCGTAAGAGAATTTGTGAACCGTCGTATGGTTCAGTGTTTGGCCCGGTTTGAGCAGCGTCGTCGGGAAACTAGGCTGATTGGGCGTGTCAGGATAGTGCTGCGATTCGAAGCAAATGCCTCCATTTGCGTCAAATCCACCACTGCTTGGTTGGCCGTTGAAATGATTGGCCGTGTATAGCTGAACGCCGGGCTGCGTCGTGAAAACTGACATCTTTCGACCCGATTTGGGATCGCGGACGCTCCCAACGAACGCCAATTCGTTCGCGGACTTTCGTTTGACGACGAAGCAGTGGTCGTACCCCTTGGCTCCGGCTGGAGCTGCTTTCATTCCGGCGTTGATCGTCTTCACTTTTTGATAGTCAAAATACGCGTCGTCTTTCGTTGGCAACAACTTGCCAGTCGGAATCAGCGTGTCATCAAACTCAAGAACTTCCTCACACGCGAGCATAAGTTCGTGATCCATCACCGTGCCAGATCCGGCCCCCGCAATGTTCCAATAGTTATGATTGCAAAGGTTAACGTGAGTCGCCGCGTCAGTCGTAGCGCTGAACACCATCTTCAGCTGATCTTTTTCGTCCAACGTGTACTCAGCAACAACTTTGACTTCACCCGGATAACCTTCGTCGCCGTCGGGACTAATCAGCGTGAAACGAACACCAGCAGCACTATCGGTTTTGATTAATTCGCTGGCCCAAATCTGTTTGTCAAAGCCAACGTTACCGCCATGAAGATGATGGGGCCCTCCGTTGGTTGCCAGTGTGTATTCTTTTCCGTCGAGTGAAAATTTTCCGGAGGCGATACGATTGCAATATCGTCCCACGGTCGTACCGAAGTAAGAGCTACACGCTTCGTAGCCAGCCATGTCATTGCAATTAAGTGCAACATTGACTGATTCTTCGCCGTCCGTCTTCCCGGGAACACGCATCGCAACGATGGTCGCTCCGTAGTCCATCATCTCAAGAACGTAGCCGTTGCTGTTAGTGCAGACAAACATTTTGACGGCTCTTCCGTCTTCCGTTTCGCCAAACGACTCTTCAACGACGTCCAGAGCCAGCTGTTGGGTGACTTCTTGCGTTTCGGACAATGAGAACTCATTGGTATCGTCCGCGGCGACTTCCGTTGTTTCACTGTTGGCGTTCGCGTTTTGCGGCGCAACACGGATCAGCGCCGTTGCAGCGCAACCGAACACGAACGCAAGAATTATGATTCCCAATCTCATTTCGTCCTCTTATCATCCTGATAGGAAAGTGCGTGAGACGTCTCATGTCTCCGTTCAGAGGGAATGCAGTCCGTCGTAGACCGCATTCAGATGGCTGGCATTATGGTGACGCAAAGCCATAAAGGCAACAACATTGCCGGTGGGATCTCAAATTCCCTCAATTCGCCAAATTTTGGGGCATTTCACCACCATCGAGAACCGCTGAGGGCCAACTGCCTAACATATCCGCCTCCGCCCGTCAGGTTCCCTTCTTCCAGCAGGCGAGCGTCAAAAGAAAAAGCTCCCGACAGCCGTGCCATCGAGAGCTCATCTTATATACCTAACGTGATTTCAAACTCTATCGTTTGAAGTCATTCGACCGAACGCTCTGGTCCGCCGTCACGTTGCCACGATTCGATTCAACCTCGAACTCGTCGCCGAAGAACTTTGTCGTTCCTTCTGCAACTTCTCGAGAATCAGACTCGTCGCAAGAAAGGAATGCTCGGAACACATGCGTTCCACGCTTGTTTGCGATCGAAGTCACTTGGAAAGTCATTGACTGACCCGGATCGATTTGTGCAATCGGAGCAAAGATAACTTGGCCAGGAACGATTCGATTCTGAAGTCCCGTCGCCTTGCTTGGCTCGATTCCCTCAGAGAATTGCATCAGCAGTTCCACACCTTTGGCAGCACGGCTACCACGGTTTTGAACAGTAATCTCGTACTCTGTCTCTTCACCCGTTGGCAGTGGACCCTTCGGATCCTGAACGCTCAACACGAGGTCAGCAATCGTCTCAACCGTTGTGATACAAGCTGCGGCTGCAGTCGCGACTTTGGTTGGATCGTCCTTGCGACGAACGCCGGCTTCGAATTGAAGTTCGCCATTGCCCTCGAGTTCACAATCGATTTCAAACGTCTTGCTCTGAGCCGGATCAAGCGATCCGATCTGCCAGAGGATGCCGCCATCAGACTTCTTGACTCCATCGATTCCACCGAGGTACTTGGCACCTTGTGGGAACGCGATTGCGGTCTCAAGATTGTTACCAGCGGCGTCGCCATTGTTGGTAACCGTAACTTTGTAGCGAGCCATCGTGCCCGAGTACTTCAACGCTGGTCCTTCAAGAGTAACGCCAAGAATAGCTCGTCGAACAATGACGTCCTGTGAAGCATCCGTCGCAAGATCTCCGTCGGCGACGGCGCTGGTGGTCAACGTTAGCTGACCCGCAGTTCGTGCGGCCAACTCGATATCAAAGGTAGATTCTTTACCAGCTGGAATATCTCCAATCGAAGAACGATCTCCACCGAACTCTTCTGGCAACATCACGATCACGTTTTCGGCGTCTCCGGTTCCCGGGTTGCGAACCGTTACGGAGAACATTGCTGTCTCACCGAACAGAACTTCACCCGGACCAGACATCGACATCTCAAGCTTTGGCTCCGTTACTTGGATGTTGACAGCTCCCATGCGAGGAACCAAAGTCCACTCAACGGCCAAGTCAAACAGCTCAGCTTTTCGGGGAACGGCAACCACGGTTGCAGAATGAGTCTGACCAGCTGGAATTCGATCGATTGTCCACAGGATGCGAGCTTGATCTTGTCCGTCGGTGACTTCTTTCTTGCCCGTTGTCAGGTTCGTGTTTTGTACGTCGACCCATTGAGGAACATTGATTCCAACGAGTACGTCTCTGGCTTCTGTGCGACTGTTGTTTGAAACTTCGACTCGGAACGAAGCCTGCTTGTTAAGACCAATGGTTTGCGGTCCAAACGTTTCAACTTCGATCCCAGGAGCGTTCAACGACAACGCAGCTTTGTCTTTTCTTGTGGCCGTCAAAGACTCAACTTGAGCCGACGCCGGACGGACGTTTCGGTCGATCGTTCGCTGAACCGGATTGACGACTGCTTTACGTTTTGGTGGTGCTGTAACGGCTGGCTTCGGTGCCGGCTTGGTGACGACTTCTTGCTTTGGAGCAGGAGGTTCTGCAACTGGAGTCGGGGCTGGAGTTTTCGCTACCGGACGCGAAGGGATTTTGAACTGGCCGACTTCTGGTGTCGACATGCCAAATGATTGCGTGGCAACTCGCTCAACAGGGGCCGATTGAGGCTGTGGCTCTGGAGCACGAAAACGAGAGCCGACAATGGGACCCACTTTAGGACCGTCTGTTCGCATCTGGTTGACTTGTGATGCGAAACGATCCATCGAATTCGATGCTGCAGCTCGAGCAGCCGACAATCCAGAGGCTGCTTGTTGCATCACTGGACGCTGAGCAGGTGCACCAGCCAGAATCGATGGAACGGCCGGCTCTTGTGCAGTAGGTTCCTGATAGCTCGTTTGAGCAATCGTGCCTTGTTGCTGAGTGTTCCAGTTTGGCAACGATTCATCACTGAGCGTGCGTTGCAACCTCTGCGTGTTACCAGGAGCAACATGAACCGACGGCGGAGCCGCCTGCGCTTCTGCTGGCTGGTACCGCTGCGATGGCGGCCGTACGTAGTTTTGTTGATCTTGAGCGAGCGACGAGTCAGCTGTTGCTGCAATGAGCAATGTCAGCAATGACCATGTTACGATTTTGGAGATACGTTGAGCTAGCATGACTTCCTGCCTTGGAATTCGAGTTTGTCCGTCCTTGGATCATCGAGTTTAACGATTGCGAGGGATTAGCAAAAACTGTGAGCTTTTCCGATTTCCATGTAGAAATCCGGTTTTAACGTTTTTGGTAGCACTCGCCAAAGATCGCGAATCAAGGTTCTATTAGCGGATTCGCGGTGTCGACACAATCGAGATCGACCGCAATTTTAAGTCCAAATTCAGTTCGGAAGTTAGGGAGTCATCAGACGATGGGAATCAAAGCAATCTTCTTTGACATTGGAAACACATTGGTCGGCAAGAAACAATGGTTGTCTGGTTCAAAAGAGTTCGTGCTGGCGATGCGTCAGAACAAAGTTCGGGTTGGGTTGATCTCCAACACGGGTGACTTGGATCGCGAAGCGTTAGCCAAGCTATTGCCACCCGATTTCGACTTTGGTTTGTTTGAAGGAGGACTTACCTTGCTATCGTCCGAAATTGGAATCGAGAAACCTGACATTGGAATGTTTTTGCTCGCCGTGGAGCACACTCGTTTGTCACCTTGGGAAACGATGTTCGTCGGCGAGAGTTTAACTGAAACACTGGCGGCCCAACGAGCTGGCATGCAAACCGCGCGAATCGCCAATCCCAAATCAGACTATGCCGAACTACTGAAATTCCTCAGCTAGGGCAGCGTTACTTCTCAAATTCAGGATTGCTTGTCAAAGTAGCACGTCTCTGCGAGACGTGGAAAATCGCCTCGGAGAGACGAGCTACGTAAAACTTCACAGCCTAAAATGGGAGAGTACCGTTATCAAACAAGGTCAACCAAAAACGGATTCGTGGCCTTTTCCTGGCCAATCGTGGAAGGCGGCGTGTGCCCGCAAATAAACTGCATCTCGTCGCCCAATGGCAAAATCTTGTTGGCGATGCTGTCCAACAATTGTTGATGACTGCCGCCGGGCAGGTCAGTTCGGCCTATCGAGCCCTGAAACAAAACGTCGCCCATCAGGATCAACTTTGATTCGCTGCACACGAAGACCACGTGCCCTGGAGCATGGCCAGGGGTGTGAAGAACTTCGAACTTGTGTTCGCCAATCGACAATGTATCGCCTTCGTTTAGCCAACGATCCGGAGTCGCATTGAACATGCCGCTCATGCCGTATCCTGCTGCCACGATTTCGATGTTGTCCAACAACATTTTGTCTGCTTCGTGCGGACCAATGATCTCAACGCCCAACAGTTTCTTGAGTGCTTCCGATCCGCCGGCATGATCGAGATGACCGTGCGTGAGCCAAATTGCTTCTACCGTCACACCAAGCCTATCGACTTCGCCGGCAATCTTCTCCGCCTCACCGCCGGGATCGAGCACAATCCCTTTCAACGTTTGGTCATCAAAAATGATGCAGCAGTTTTGTTGATAATCGGTGACGGGAACAACTTGAATTTTCAGCATTGAATATCTATCTGAGAAATGAATTGGAAAGCCAAGACAGTGAATGCGATTTTAAGTAGCTCGCCTCTCCGAGGCGATTCTCAACGTCTCGGAGAGACGTGCTACTTTGACAAGCAACCTTAATTTTGAAAAGTAACGCTGCGTTAGTCCGTATCCAAAACAACCCATGTCTTGGAAACCAAATCGTGCAAGCTCCGGCCTTGACGGTAGACCATCATCATACCGATGTCGACCAACGTAAAAACCAACGCTGCGGTCACGACAAGGTTCCCCGCAAAGATGGCCCAGTCGGCGGACTCCGTTGAAACATTGGCCAATATGATGAACCACATCAGAATCATTCGCATCAAACTTCGCGTACCCATTGTCTGACCAGTAACCTTCAAACCGAACTCGTTCACAACGCGAACGTGCATCAGCTTTCGACCGGGCGACTGCTTCCAAAAGATCACCAGTAACGTGTACGCCACGATCGCACCAAACTCCAACAACAGCAGTAAAACCGCGGTCAACGTACTCTGTGAAAGATACATTTCAACCGGAGGAATCTGACGCAGAATCTGAAACGGAGCAATCAACAAACCGACCAATGCGAAGTCAATTGCCGCCGCCACCAAACGAGGAACCCTTTTCGCCGGAACCGGAGCCGCAGGCTCGATCAACGCAAGCGTCTCTTCGACTTCCAACCAAGACTCAAATCGATCGGCTGGATCTTTCGCCAACAACTTCTGCAAAACATCTCGCCAGCCTTCGGCAAGATGCTCCGGCCAAGGCATCGGAAATTCGACTTCTGCCTGTTGATGCGAGTCCAACCATTGATCGACCGTTCGACCGGAAACTGAAACAGGCAGCCTCTGAAACGTCATTTCGAAAAGCGTCACTCCCAACGCATACATGTCCGACTGAATCGAAGGCGATTCACCTTTCATCAGTTCTGGAGCCAGATAATTTGGTGTTCCGCCGGCAGAACGTCGATCGGTATCGGAGGCTCGACGGGCCATGCCAAAATCAGAAAGTTTCGCGATTCCATTTTGCTGCACCAGGATATTCGACGGCTTGATGTCGCCATGAATAATATCCAACTCATGCGAGAACTTGAGTGCATCTGTCATCTGCGCGGCGATCGAATACAACTGCGAATAGGCCATCGGTCCGTCAGCACAAAGTTCGGCAACGGTTTTTCCGTGGATCAATTCCATCGCCAGAAACGGAGACTTCTCGTGCTTGCCAACGTAGTAGATCGTGACAATATTCGGGTGGGTGACGCGTGCCTGAGAAACGGCTTCTTGCAGCAGCACTTCAATTTCATGATCCGCTTTCGCTGCATTGGCTCCGGAAGCGCCTGGCATTCCGCTGCGCAGAACTTTCACCGCAACGTATCGACGCAACGATGTATCCAACGCACGAAAGACCTGCCCCATGCCGCCTTTGCCCAGCGGATCGATCAGCTTGAAGTGACCAAGCTCCTTGCCAATCATCGCTTGTTCAATTTTCGCTGCTTCGACAGGATCGACACCGACTTGAGAGTCCTCGAAGTACAACGTTCCGCCACCAACAGGGTCGGTCGGCAACGTGCCCAGCGTCATCGTTAACGCCAAATCATGGTTGAGCGCTTTGGGTGAAACGGTGTGTCCGCATGAGCCACACGTTCCGCCCATATCTTCGAACATCTCGGTTTGGTGACCGCAGCTGCACTGGTAGAGTAATCGTGAGTTGTCAGATTCGGGCATGCGAAACGTCAACAGAAAGATCCAATAGGCAACTCAATCGCCACGATTCCCATCTTAACACGATCGACTCATTTCCGACCT
>CALLUY010000074.1 GCA_938010615.1 uncultured Pirellulaceae bacterium
AGCAACACGAGCCAAATGTGCGGAACCGCAAGGCCCGTGTGGAGATCCGCGAATGGATCCGTAAGCAGTTGAAAAAGCTTCAAGACGGCAGAAACAATCAACACACACGCTAGTGCTGCGGGAACGAACTGGCATTGCTTGAAAAGCTAATTTTTTGGATTCTTTTCAGGTCACCTATTTCAGCAGGAGCTTATCGATGCCAGGGAAGGCAGCCAAGATCAGAATTACCGAGAAACAACAAGCCATTTTGCTTCGCCTTTCTCGTTCGCGCACCGAAGGTGTTTCGCTCGTTCAGCGAGCCAATATCATTCTTCTTGCTTTCGATGGCCACAACAACGAAGCGATCGAGTCAGAAGTTGGACTACATCACGATGCGGTTGGTCGTTGGCGTCGTCGTTGGCGCGACTCCTGGGAAAAGCTCATCGATGTTGAATGTCGTGAAGAACTTCATGTTCTCGTTCGCGAAATCAAGACGTTGCTTTCTGATCGTCCTCGCAGCGGTCGCAAGCCCCGAATCGACTCCCAGCAGCAAGCGGCGATCTTCAAGACAGCTTGCGAATCGCCTCAAAAAAAGAATGCCCGATCGCACGTTGGAGCGGAAGCGAACTTCGCCGTCAGCTAATCGCAGACAAAGTCGTTGACACGATCAGTTCACGTTGGGTTAATGAACTTCTCAGACGAGCTGCAATCCGCCCGCAAAAGAACAAGTATTGGCTGACGAGCAAAGACAAAGAAGATCCACAGTACGAAACCCGCGTTGCCTCGATTTGCGATGTCTACCGAAACGCGTTGGATCTGTATCAACGCGAAGGAGTTCACACGATTTGTGTCGATGAACAAACCGGCATTCAAGCCCTGGAACGCATCGCGCCGGATCACGGTGTTCTTCCCGGAAAAACGGCGTTGCGAGAGTACGAATACAAACGGCACGGTACGACATGCCTGTTTGGAAATCTGCATGTGCCAACGGGAAAGATTCTTTCACCGATGCTCAGCGAGACGCGAACCGAAGAGGACTTCGTGGCGAACATTGACGGCCTGATCGTTGAAGATCCCGAAGCCGGTTTTCAGTTCGTGAGCGACAATCTGACCACGCACTGTAGCGAATCGCTGGTTCGGTATGTGGCCGAGAGCTGTCAGATCGAAACGCCCCTGGGCAAGAAGGGAGTTCGGGGCATCCTCAAATCAGTTGCTTCGCGCAAGGCGTTTCTGAACGACCCCAGTCACCGAATCCGGTTCTTCTACACTCCTCGCCATTGCTCATGGTTGAATCAAATCGAAATATGGTTCGGTATTCTGCGATCCAAGGTGACTCGATGGATGAGTTTCCCGAGCGTTGAAGAACTGAAAGATGCGATTCTCAGGTACATTGAGTACTACAACAAACATTTCGCTCACCCATTCGCATGGACCTACGCCGGGAAAGTTCTCAACGTTTGAAGAAAATGTGAAACTGAACAAAAATCAAACCTCAAGCTGCAAGAACTCGTTCCCGCGGCACTAGACTTGTGGACTACACAGGGCTGACAAGGCGTCCAAAATCATCATTCCCCGAAGCCAAGTCGAATCGGCGAAGCTGTTGATCCGCCTGTTCCCAAACAGACATCAGGCTGACCGAGTGAAGAAAATTGCCTTCCTGCAACAACGCAAGCCGCTCAATTGCGGAATCTTGAGTGCCCATGTCGCGGATCAGGATCGAATCTGCATTCTTGTCGCGTCCACCGAGCTCCAGTGTGATCCTCAGGCTATTTCCGAATCGCCGAAATTGAAGGTCTTCGATACCATCAAAATCCTTGAGACCGTCAATTCGCAGCGTTTCAGTTCCACCGCCTTCGCGTTCATCGATAACGTCGCTTCCATGCCCCAAGCGATAGCTATAGAAGTCGTCGCCTTCCCTGCCACTCAGATAGTCATCGCCAACGCCGCCGATAAGTATGTCGTTGCCGGCGAGAGAAATGAGTGAGTTGTCAAACTGATTTCCACGGAGCGAATCATTGCCTCCGCCCCCGACTGCATCGTGTACCACGCTGTATTCAGACATGATCCACGTCGCAGGCTGACTCGATCCGTCAGTCAGGAAACTTGGCTGGCCAGGCCGTAGATCGATCGTCGCGTCGAGCATCGATGTGGCTGCAGAAACACGACTTCCGTCTTCAAACCCAGAATGAATAATGGTTTCGTAAATTGGAATCGCTTCATCGAGAAGATACTCAAGCTGGCCCGTCTGATTGTGTGGGAAGACTGAAACTTCTCTTACGCCAGTAATGTCCACCGGCAACAGAGTCGACGGATAGGGCAAATCGGCGCGCTCCCCTTCGAGCTCAGTGCCCATGATCGATTGATCGCGTCCAAGACTTTCCAGCTTCGGAGCACCGAGAACAGTTCCAACGGCACGCATGAGTTCAAACGGCCCTTTGGTGCCTTTGGTGAAGTTGTCCCATAGCGGCGAGTTAGTATTCAAGACGATATCGCCCGCGAGACCTTCTCCTGTCGGGTCGTCGCTCAATGAGAATGCGAGAACGTCCGAGTCAATTTCTCCTTTGTAGATCATGATCGGCGAAGCATCATTGTTGGGCCCCGGATCCGTTTGCTCGACAAGATTTAACCGTATGTGCCGGTTCCACTGAGTTATCGCATTTCGCATTGCGACTTTTTCTTCCGACGTCAACGACTGTGTGGCGCCGACAACGGCATCATCTGATGCAAGGTAGTCCGGTCTTCCATCGGCAAACGAAAAATTCAGAATTCCTGAAAAGAGAACGATAGGCGTGCGGGAAACTCCCGCGGGAAGGTGATGGCCATAGAGCTCCATCGAACTCCATTGCGAATTACCCTGTTCGCGAACTTCCCGAAAATACAGATCGCCAACGCCGGTGAATGACTCATTGAATTCAATTGAGAACCATTGTGGTGTATCGAGCGTCTGATACGAATTGGCAGCAACTGAAATCGTATCGTCGCCATCAATGTAGTTGTATGGGACCGTCGAATATATCTCCACGTTGCGAAAGCCGAACGTGTTGTTGGCGAAACCGTCTGGGTCGGGACTGAACTGACCGGTGCTGCGGAAACGGATGCGGGCGTCCTTTGCGATGTTGATTTCAAATCCGCCTTCGCCAAACTGCTGTTCGTTTTGTTTGATAACGATATAGCGGTCGCTTGCGGTGCTGCTGCCAGAATAATAGTAACGCTTGCCTTTTTGGTATTTGGCAACTCCCGGTCTGTTCTCGCCCTGACGCACTTCGAAACTCACCTGTTGACTGTCTATTTCGTACCAGGTGTTCGGAGTTGTTTCGAATCGGTGCCAAAGTTCGGAGTTGTCGAAGTTGCGGTAGATGCTACGAATTCTCCCGGCGCCACTGGAAAGGTCGACGTTCCACTGAGTCGACTCATCGTTGCCGCCTTGTGGGGCGAATGAACGCAATTCCCATGTGCCTGTTTGGTTCGAGTTGGAACGGACGTCGAGGTAGTGAGGGCCGAGCCCCGAAGCGTCACTCGAAAATCGCAGAGGTTGATTTGGAGCTCCGTTGGCGACGATTGCGCCGCTTCCATCTCGCACCGAAACAGCCATCGCCAAAGCAGGGTCTGCGTCGATCGTGAATCGATAGTTGGCAAAAGTTCTCAGGTCGATGCGAATCCAATCCCGATCTCCTTCGGTCTCGATAGCTCCACTGATCGTTCCTGTCGACAAAAAATTGCTTTTGAAACGCGTCGCGCCGGAGAAGGTCGCGATGTGATCATCGACGACGTTGGCCGTAAGGGTGTATTCGTTCTCGCCGGTCCGGAGTTTGCCAGTAGAAACGAATAGAGTGTTGCCAGAATCATTTCTGAATTGGAACTTTCGATTTATGGAGTTATCGAAGGAGTCGTTTATCGTTTCGACTTCGAGGATTTCCCCCGATTCATTTCGCAAGGTGAGATTTGCATGGTTGGATTCGACTTGATACGTGAATCCAGGCCTTGGATTGATGCGGAACCAATCCTGATCCAAGCTGAATCGTGACTGATTTCCATAGTTTGACTGTCCAGAAATCGGGGTCCCGTCGAGTAGCAATTCCGTGGTGGTGCTACTGTTGTTTCGAAAGTCGTCAAACTGTTCCGATTCAAGAATGTAGGATCCTGTCGCCGCATCGCTATCAACTTCGAATACGTATTCTGCAGTTTCATCCGGCGTAAAAGTGATTGACGCGTTTCGAGGTGACGAAAACTGATTGTCTTCTGCAACTATGATTCCATTGGGATCAAATAGTCGAAGCGACATGCGTCCCAAAGTTGTCCCCAGTTCGGCAGATGCCTGGCCTAGGAGATTGACGGTGTATTCGACTCCTTCAAACAACAGATACTTGAGATAATCGACATCCGAGTTGTTTTCAAGCGCGGACCCAAACTGTCGAAAGTTGGTCGGCGCAAAATTGTCTGCTTCTTCGAAAGTGTCACCTGCGTAGTCGCTCGATCGCACATAGAGTCGATAGCCACCAGTACTACCAATGGCTGACACGGCAACGAAGTGTCGTTGGCTGGCACCAAAGTGATGGTACTCGATATCTCCTGGTACTTGCGCCGTAAATCGATAATCCCAAATCAGTTCCGAGTTCTGGTTGTAGATTGACAGGTCCGCTCGGTTAGTGAATTCGTCATCTTCAGAACGAAACAACCAGATGTCGTAGAGAAAAAATTTCTTGAGGCCTGAAACGCTAATCCAGTCAACGTCGTCTACCGATTCGTGAACGGCTGCTTGTGGAATGCCAAAGACGGTGTGAGACGCGATTGTTGTGTCATCAGCAGGGAAATCATCCATAGCTCATTCTTCTGTTTGCATCGGTGGAAGCTAAGATCGAATTATATTATCATCAACGATGTAACGCAGCTTTGAAATACTGGATGAAATGCCAGGGCACTACGGTTCCAAACGACTCGGAGAGTCGAGCTACTTTGAAATGCTCCCTAAACTTCTTCGATCCGAACCGAGTTAATCACATCGGGAACGACACCGGGAATCGGTGTTCCAAAAGTTTCAGTGCGAGTTAGCCGATCAAGAACCGCGTCGCCAGCAGTGACATTCCCGAAGACTGAGAACTGGCCGTTGTTGAGGTTGGTTGGCGCGAAAGTAATAAAGATCTGACTGCCTGTCGTGTTGTTCCCCGCGTTAGCGAATGACAATTGGCCACGCGAATCGAATTCGATGTCGTTACCCACTTCGTCAGGGATTTGGTATCCGGGACCACCTCTACCAGTTCCCAGTGGATCTCCACCTTGACCAACAAATCCGTCAATTACTCGATGGAAAGTTAGTCCATCATAAAAACCATCGCGAGCCAGATTGACAAAGTTGTTGACAAACGTGGGTGATTCATCATCCAACAAACGAATTCGAATTTCGCCTTGGCTGGTGTCTAGCACTGCATCATAAGTCAACGCTGTATCAATATTCTGAGGTGGTGCTGCAGTGTAGATGTTATTTCGCAAGGCCGTCGGGACATTAGAAAGGGCTCCAACGCCTTCGAACGGTACGAACTCTGCGACATTGATCGCAAACGTCCGCTCTGCCGATGCTCCCGCCAAATCGCTGACCGCAACAACAACATCAAAGCTACCGGCTTGCGCGGCGACAGGCAAAGTAAGTACTCCAGCATCGGAGATCGATAGCCCCGTCAACGATCCAGCATCGACAACTTCATAACTTAACGTGGTATCGTCATCATCGACGTCCGCTGCATCCAATGTAAGGCTCAACGATCGGCCAAAATCCAAAGATTGATCACTAATCTCTGCCAGCGTCGGAGCATCGTTAGTCGCATCGGCCGCGACACTTACAAGCGTTCGCGGGCTAAAATTGGTGTCGTCAACGATGTTGGAATTGGTGACCGACATTCCGACGATTCGATCTGTTGGGTTGTCGGAAGTATTGTCGTAAGTCAGCGATCGAATTACCTGTTGATACTCAGCAATCGTTGCCCGACCACGAAGCCGTAATTCACCAGTTTGAGAATCGTACGCAGCAGTAACACCAGTCGATCCAACGTCGACTGCCAGTGATTCGGTTGCCAGAATCGAATCGCCAACCAATGCGATCAACGCAAAATTTAGCGTTTCCCCTGAATCATGGCTGATCACAACGTCCGATGCGATGTTTTGCGGGCCCGCATTTTCCTCGAACACAGCGTCCGAGTTCAAGCCATCAGCGGAACCATTGGCGTCCACGACAAGGTCATTGATCGGATTCGTGACGTCGTCGACTTGGAAAAATTGTATGTTGTCAATCTGCGGACTAGCGCCATCTCCCGGGGCTTCACCTGGTTCGCGAAAAACCAACCGGCTGGAAGAAGAACTGGCTTCCACCACGACGCTGTAGCGCTGCCATTGATCGTTGGCAACGATGCTGGCTGCAAATTGGTTGTCAAACCGAACTCGTAATTGATCGGGCGACGACGTACTTGTCGGATCAACACGTGCATCAAAAGTGACAATGTATGTTTGGTCAGCTTCGGTTACCAGATCTTGGAAGACGCGGTCGATTAAGTCAGGCGACGAATTCAGGTTGAGGAAGTTGTCGCTGGTTGCACCGCTGTCGTCTGACAGAATTCGAATCACACGATCTTCGGTGTCAGTGGCGAAAGAAAATACAGAGAAGCCATCCACATCTTCTGGCGCGAAATCTGGCCCGTCGGCAGCATCATTACTTTCAAAGCCTCCATTGACGACGGTGCTTTCGGTGACCGCTACCAGACTCACGGCATCGATCAACGATCCGCGTCCGTCGCCGCCGCGATCACCTGAACTTCCATCACGAAATTCAAAACGCGCCGATACGATATCACCAGCGTTGGTCGAACCTGCCGGATTGTTGGCCGCTCCGGTAACAACAAAGGATGCTTGTTGGAAACCACTCGTTCCTTGCAACGCGCCCAGCAGCTCTCCGTTATAAAAAACTTCAAAATCATTTGTGGCTGGTTCAGTAACTCCATCGACTTGTTTTGGGCCCAAAAAATCAAACGAGAACAAATACTGCTGACCAACGCTAACGTTAACATTCTGGAACAAGCGATCGTCTTGTCTCGGGATTGAGTCAACGTCCAAGACCGTCCCGCGACTGTTGTCGAACGTCAGCAGATTGATGCGCTGAGTGTCGTCTCCGTCTCCATCAGCAACCGACCAGCTCGGCACCAAATCACTTCCGTAAAATCGGGCGGTCGCAAATGAATTGACCACGTTTAACGATTCATCGTTGGTGAACGTTTCGAAGTCGCCGTTGACGATCAGGTTTGCGCCGGCAGGCAAGTCGCCAGCGAGCATCTTTCGAGGTTCGAGGCGACCGAAGCTGAGTCTCGTGTTTGATTTTTGGCGAAGTGATCTTTTGTTTTTCGAACGAGGCATGGTTGATCTATTTGGGATGAGTAATTCGGTAGACGAAAAGAGCACCAGAAATGCGGTCCTTCCATTGTTATTGCTCGCCAAGTCATTGGCAAGCTGGAAGTAGAGCACTCAGGTAACTTCCCGTGACCGATTCCTCATTCGCTGCAACTTCCTCTGGCGTCCCTGCTGCAACAACGAGGCCGCCCTGCTCTGCTGCTCCCGGGCCGAGGTCGATGATCCAGTCCGCGTGCTTGATGAAACTCAGGTTGTGCTCGACAACGATCATTGAATGGCCGACGGAAATCAAACTGTTGAAGCAATCCAGCAATCGAATGATGTCGTGCGGATGCAACCCAGTCGTCGGCTGATCCATGATGAACAATACTCGACGATTTTTCGCCGTGTTCAAATAATGCGCCATTTTAAGTCGCTGACTCTCGCCGGACGAAAGCGTGTTCGCGGACTGGCCAAGCTGGATGTACTCAAGCCCAACATCGATCAGTGCTTTGAGCTTCGATTGGACTTGCGGATGTCCGCGGAAGAACGGAAACGCTTCACGAACCGTCATCGCCAAAACTTGAGCAATGTTTCGATCGCGATATCGAACCGAAAGGACGTCTTCACGATATCGAGTCCCATTGCACTGGTCGCAGGTGACCCAAAGATCCGCCATGAATTGCATGTTCAGCGAAAGCTGCCCATCGCCGCGACATTTTTCGCAACGTCCACCGGCGACGTTGAAGCTGAACTTCCCCGGCCCGAAGTTTTGGCGACTGGCGTCGAGCGTATCCGCGAAACAATTTCGAATCTCAGAAAACGCTTTCACGTAAGTCACTGGATTGCTGCGAGATGATTTTCCGATCGGCGACGCATCGACCAAGACGACTTCGCTAACCCAATCCGCGCCGTGGATTTCTTCGTAGGGCAAGGTTCCTGCGATGTCGGCTTCGAAATGTTTGCTGACGGCTCCGAACAGCGTGTTTTGAACCAGCGATGTTTTTCCGGCTCCGCTGACTCCGGTCACAGCACACAATACGCCGAGCGGAAATTCGACGTTAATGTTTTTCAGGTTGTTGCCGCTGGCTCCGATCAGCTTCATGAATCGGTGCGACTTTCGACGGTTTTCTTGGCCGGCGGATTGGCCTCGGCGACGCGAAAGATATTGACCGGTCATCGATTGATCGTCGGAAAGCAATTCTTCAACGTCTCCGTCGAAAACCACTTCGCCGCCGTCGGCACCAGCACCGGGTCCGATCTCAACGATTCGTTCCGCCACGCGAATGACTTCCGGGTCGTGATCAACCACAACGACCGTGTTGCCGCGCGAGTGTAAATCTGCGATCGCACGCGTCAGTCGTTTCACGTCCTGAGAATGGAGTCCGATCGAAGGTTCGTCGAGCACAAACAGTACGTTGACTAATGTTGTACCAAGAACCGTTGTCAGCAGCACGCGTTGAGCTTCGCCTGAACTTAGTGTCCGAAGAGCACGGTCGAGCGTCAGATAACTCAAGCCCGTATCGATAAGGTAATTCAGTCGCTGGTTGAGTTGTTCAAGGATCGAAGCAACCGTCTGGCATTGCATTTCGGAAAGCTCAAGTGATGCCAAGAACTTGGTCGCTTCGCCAACGGTCAGCGAGTTGAAATCGGCGAAGTTCTTTCCCGCGACACGAAACGCGAGAGGCAAAATCTGAAACCTTGTTCCCGCACAGATGTGGCACGGTTCCAATGTTTCTTTAAGTAGTCCTGTTCCTTTGCAGTTGTCGCAGGCTGATTTCGAATTGCTAGTCGAGAACAATCGAGGTTCGAGCTCCGGCAGTTGAATGTGACAATCGGGACACGTCGCGTCGGTTGAAAACTGATGGCGTTGGTAGCTTTGTCCGTCGATCGATTCGTTTGCGTTTTCGTCCTGAAGAAAGACAGCGACTTTGCCACTTCCACAGTAGAAAGCGGACTCGAGAGATTCGGTGACCCGCTGGGTTGCGATGTCGCCGGTCTTGACGCGGTCAGCCACGATGAAGATCGGGTCAGCGAGTTCCGTTCCATTGATCTGCAGATCGACGAAGTTCCCGTTTGAAATCGCTCGAACAAAGCCATCTCGCACTGCGTCACGGACAACTTCGGTTACATCCACATCTTCACTGACCGGCCACGCGATGACGACTCGTCGATCCGCCGGCAGTCCGAGCAACCAATCGGCAACGGTTTGCGGTGTATCGCGCGTGATCTGTTGGTTGCATTGCGGACAAAATGAATCGGCGACTTTCGCGAACAGCAGTCGCAACAACGGATCGATCTCGGACGCCGAAGCCAGTGTCGTGCGAGGGCCCGGTGTTCCTTTGGGAGCACGGATCGCGATCGCGGGCGGCAATCCGGAGATATGATCCGCTTCCGGTCGATCAAGCTGTTGCACAAACTGGCGCGTCTTCACCGAAAGCGCTTCCATGTATCGCCGCTGGCCTTCCGCAAACAGCGTATCGAACGCGAGGCTCGATTTACCGCTTCCGCTGAGCCCGCAGATTGAAAGCCACTGACCGTGCGGAATTGTCAGGCAAAGGTCTTTCAGGTTGTTGACTCGAACGTTGGTCAGTTCGATTTCGGCATTGGACATTCAAGATTCTCCGGAGCGGAATCTTAACAAAAAAATGGAAGGTCGGAGGTCGGAATGGGAGGTCGGAAATGAGTCGATC
>CALLUY010000075.1 GCA_938010615.1 uncultured Pirellulaceae bacterium
GATGCCTCGCCCGTCGGAGATCGATCCGAACAGACAGGTGCCACGAAATCGAATGGAGCACCAGCATCCCGGCCAGACTTGGGGAGCGATGACGCCGGCATTTATTACGGCTGAATACGTTCGATCGGAAGTCGCCCGCGGCCGCGCGATCATTCCGCTGAACATCAATCATCCTGAGTGCGAGCCGATGATCATCGGGCGGAACTTTCTGGTGAAGATCAACGCCAACATCGGAAACTCTGCGGTCACTTCGACCATCGATGAGGAAGTCGAAAAGATGCGTTGGTCCACGAAGTGGGGAGCCGACACGGTGATGGATCTTTCTACCGGAAAGAACATTCACGCAACTCGTGAATGGATCATCCGCAACAGCCCTGTCCCAATCGGAACCGTTCCGATTTATCAGGCTCTCGAAAAAACTGGCGGACGAATCGAAGCCCTGACTTGGGAATTGTTCCGCGACACGCTGATTGAACAAGCTGAACAGGGAGTCGATTACTTCACGATTCATGCGGGAGTTCTGCGAGCCTTCGTTCCGCACACGGCGAAGCGGATGACGGGCATCGTTTCGCGCGGCGGTTCGATCATGGCCAAGTGGAGCATTCACCACGAGAAAGAGAATTTTCTTTACGAGCACTGGGATGAGATCTGCGATATCTGTGCGGCCTACGATGTGAGCTTCTCCATCGGCGACGGTCTTCGTCCCGGATCAATTGCCGACGCGAATGATTACGCTCAGTTGGCGGAACTGGAAGTTCAAGGTGAACTGACCAAACGTGCTTGGGCGAAAGGCTGCCAAGTGATGAACGAAGGTCCGGGGCACGTTCCGATGCACCTGATCCAGGAGAACATGCAGAAGCAAATCGAATGGTGTCACGAAGCACCGTTCTATACGCTTGGTCCACTGACGACAGATATTGCACCCGGTTACGACCATTTCACGTCAGGAATCGGCGCCGCGCAAATCGGATGGTACGGCTGTGCGATGCTCTGTTACGTGACTCCGAAGGAACACTTGGGACTTCCCAATCGTGACGACGTGCGAGAAGGTGTGATAACTTACAAAATCGCTGCTCATGCGGCTGACCTTGCGAAGGGGCATCCGGCAGCTCAAATTCGAGACAATGCACTTTCGAAAGCCCGCTTTGAATTTCGATGGCGTGACCAGTTCGCTTTGGGACTCGATCCGGCTCGTGCGATCGAATACCACGACGAAACGTTGCCAGCCGAAGGTGCCAAGACGGCTCACTTCTGCTCGATGTGCGGGCCGACGTTTTGCAGTATGAAAATCTCCGAGGACATTCGTCAGTTGGCAAACGCAGGCAATGGCGGTGACGACCTAGTGGCTCTCAAGGGATCCAAGGACGAATGATTTCCCACTGCGGGGCTTTTTCCTGCTATTATTGAATGTTCAGACAGGACGTTTATTGCGCCAGATTGATTTTGTGGCGGTCCTGAATTTTTTTACGAATCAAAGTTAAATTTCTATACGGGGAAATCCATGAGTTTTGCTCAGCAATCTTTCGGCAAGTTGAGTCGATGTGGCTTGGCGGTCACTTTAGCGGCCTGCGCGTTTCTTGGTTTGGCGACAGAGTCTGCGTTTGCACAAGACACATTAACCATTGGCGACAAAGCTCCAGAGCTTGATATCGAGCACTGGGTCAGCGACCGCGATGGCGATATGCCACACGTTACCAAGTTCGAAAAAGACAAAATCTATGTGGTTGAGTTCTGGGCGACTTGGTGTGGTCCGTGTATTGCATCTATGCCTCACCTTGCAGAACTTCAAGATGAACTTGCGGATAAGGGTGTGCAGATCATCAGTGTTAGCAAGGAAGATCTTCCTACGGTCGAGACGTTTCTCAAGCGAAAAGTTCGCGGCGAAAAGGAAAAAACTTATGGCGAATTAACGGGTGCTTACAGTTTGACCACTGACCCAGACAGTTCGGTTTCAAGGGACTACATGCGTGCCGCTGGCCAAAATGGAATTCCAACTGCGTTCATCGTTGGGAAGACAGGCGAGATCGAATGGATCGGCCATCCGACCTACCCCAAAGGTGCGATGGACAAAGTTCTTGATCAAATCATTGACGACAAATGGGACCGCGAAGAGTTTGGTGCTGAATTCAAAAAGCAGCAAGAGAAAGATCTTGAGATGGCGAGAGTCGGCAAAGTCTTGAAAGAGCTTTGGGACATGAAAGAGGATGGAGATGCCAAAGGCGCCCTTGAAGAACTTGATATCTTCATGAAAGACTTTGACAAGGATGACGAAATCTACGCACGACTTAGCATGGTTCGCAATCAATTGGTGATGGAGGTCGGCGGTCCGGAAGCCGTTAAAGCTTTCAATAAGACGGTTGCTGAAACCGAAAACCCACAAGCGATCAACGCGATGGCTTGGGGGATCGTTGAAAGGGTTCAAGCTGGCGATGAAATCGAAGACGAGATGTTGCAAGCTGCTTGCAAAGCTGCCAAGCGTGCGGTTGAACTTGCGGAAAAAGGTGGCAACGATGATGGCACCGCTGCAATCATGGATACGCATGCCAACTTACTGTTCCTCTGCGACAAGCTGGATGAGGCGATCGAAGTTCAGAAGGCGGCGATCGAGCTTTCAGATGACGAGCAGCTCGCTGATTTCTATGAGAAGTTGATGGAAGCAAAAAAGAAGAAAGACGCCTAAACGTCTATCGAAATTGAAGCCGGCTGATTTCCCTCAGTCGGCTTTTTTTGTGCCGTGAGAAAACGGTTACAATACAAGCCCGAAGCGCAAGCGAGTGGTCGTGTCGCGCGA
>CALLUY010000076.1 GCA_938010615.1 uncultured Pirellulaceae bacterium
GACAACATCGGCTGAAACGCGTTCTGACTCGGCGACCGCCAAACCGCAGGTTGGCATCGCAGGACAAGCCATCGAATATCGCTTGGCATTGGAAAGCGTATCGACCGTCGGCACGTCGAACTCCTTGAGGATCGCTTCGAGGTCTGCGATCTGCGATTCCTTCAGATTGCTGAAAATTATGCTCTGCTGAGCAGTGAATACGGCATCGCAGCCGATCTCTTGCATGATTTTGCGGAATGCACTGCGGCACTTCGTTTTGTCGTTGTCGATGATTCGACCATTCTCAACGAACACACCGTAGAACCATTTTTCGTCGCCCTGCTTGTGCGGACCCAACCAATCTTCGATGCCAACGTTGGGAAGTTCCCGCGAAGGTTGAATATCAAAATCAGCACGTTTCGCAAACTCTTCACGGAACCACTCGACACCTTTTTCATTGATCAGGTACTTGAGTCGCGCCTGTTTGCGATCGTTGCGGTTTCCGAAGTCACGATAGATTGAGCACACGATGCGAACTGCTTCGACACCGTTCTCAACGGCGACAAAGCCGATCTCGTCTGCGATCTGTGCGAACGTATTTGGACGTCCATGGCTCATGCCAAGACCACCACCCGCGACGACGTTGTAGCCAGCCAGCTTTCCGTTTTCAGCAAATCCAATCAGGCCCGCATCGTAGGAATAAACATCGATCTGGTTTTCACCCGCGAGCGTGACTCCGACTTTGTATTTTCGCGGCAAGTAAGTCTCGCCGTAGAAAGGCTCCGTTTCGCCGGGGACATCCTGCTTCTTCCCGTCGATCCACAGCTCGTAGTAGGCTTTGGTTGCTGGACGCAAGTCGACAGCGATCTCGTCAGTCGTTTTCCGAATCTGAGTGTAAACTTCGTCCGTGAACGGAGCAGCAGAAGCCATCACGTTGCGGCAGACGTCGCCGCAAGCCGCCAATGTCGTCATCAGGGATTCGTTGATCCGTCGCATCGTTTCCCGAAGCTCAGTCTTGATGACGCCGTGAAACTGAACGGCCTGCCGCGTCGTGATTCGAATCGAACCGTTGGCGAACTCATCGGCCATTTTATCAAGGTCGAGATACTGCGAATTGGAGACCACACCGCCGGGCAGCGCGATACGGATCATGAAGCTGAACGCTTTGCCGAGTCCTTCCTTGCGTCGATCGGCTCGCAAATCGCGATCGTCCTGTTGATACGTTCCGTGAAACTTCAACAGCTGCAAATCGTCGTGCTCAAAAGCATCCTGACCCGTATCGTTGAGTACTTCATCGATCGTTCCGCGCAGAAGATTTCCGGCGGTTTTTGCTTTTTCAACTTTGGAAGGAGCGTTTTTGTCCTTGGCCATATTCGTAACCTGAAAAATCTAAATGGAGAAATGCAAACCGCATTCGTCTTTGTCTTTGCCTTCCCAGCGACCGCCGCGAGCATCCGAATCCGGCGTGGATCCGGGAACAGCACGTGTACAATGAAAGCAACTGACGCTTGGAAAGTTTTGCAAATGGAGCTGATTGAATGGTACTTCGTTTCGCTGCACGTACTGCCAGACTTGCGGACGAGTCCACGAGACCAACGGACAGAACTTGAGCAGCTGATATCGCCAATCCCAAGCAAGGATCGGCGTTTGGGCTCGCGCCTCGGTTTGGTTGCGCCGCAATCCCGTGATCCAAATATCGAAGCCACCAATGTTCTTTTTCATTGGAACGACTTTGCGAATGTTGCAGCAAAGGTTCGGATTATTTTTCCAAAGCTCGTTGCCGTACGTTTCCTTTTGTTGTTCAACGCTGACTTCGGTTGCCCAACGGATAAATTCAATGTTCGTGTACTTTGCTTCCAGCTTGTCACGCAACTGAAGCGTTTCGGGAAAGAAGAACCCTGTATCGATCCACGCGACCTGAAGTTTCGGGAGATCGTTTTGCTCGATCGCTTTGGAGAACATGTCGATCATGGCACATCCTTCCATCCCGAAGGAAGTCGTGATGATCTTCTTTTGTTCTGCGAATCGCTTGAGCCCCCAAGCGGCGAGCTCCATCGGTGAACTCTCTTCGGAAATCAGCGACATCGACGACTCATCTTGTTGAAAGGCGAGTTCGCTGGTGGGCTGGTTCTCTGAAGAAGCCAATCTTCCATCGGGCAGAGCCGTCGCAGGAATGACGGGCAGATCGGTAGATTGCGATGGCGAGACGCTAGCGGAATCGCCTCCGCCAGCGCCTTCAGGCTCCGGAAAATTGTCTTGCGTTGAGTTCATAAACACGTTTGGCTGGTTCAATGGTCCGCTTGAGCCAATTGTAATTTGGGGGGATGCTCAATTTTCGTCAAGCGCAATGTTGTTTTGCGAAAGTTGTTCAAAGCTACGATTGATCAATGCACAGGTTCTTTAAAGGATGAATCAAACACACGCTTGGACATCTAAGGCACCCTATCGTCCGCAAAAATTTAGGGTTAGCCATGTTATGCGCTTGGAAAAAACTCTCAATTTGAGAGAGCCGTCACGAATTCAGGCGCGTTTTGGTGAAAAGGTAGGAACATCACCTAGAAACGCCAGTGTCTTTCAATGGCACAGCAATTGCTTTGCTGGATTGACATTATCAGAGTTCGCAATCGTAAATTATTTGCTCGTTATCGACTTCACCAAGCAGTATTCACTCCGTTTGACATCTTAAGCTTCTGTTTGTTCGGCTTCTTCTTTTTGTGGAAGCCGATTGATGCTCGCAGCGAGCGTTGCGTAGCGTACTTGATTTTGCCAGTAGCCCACATGCCTCAACAGGCATCGCTCCTCTCCCCACGAGATTCGAGTGCGACTTGGGTTACTGGTTTTTTTGTGCGCGTGTTGAATTGAGACGATTCGGTTACACTGTCTCGTTTTGAACCGAACTCTTCGCCTGCATGGAAATCGCTCTCAATATTAGCTGGGTCATCCTTGGATTGGTTGGGCTCTACTACGGCGCCGAATGGCTTGTCCGCGGAGCTGCTGGAACTGCCTTGATGGCTGGCATATCCGCGCTGGTGGTCGGACTGACGATCGTTGCTTTCGGCACCAGCATGCCTGAATTGCTTGTAAGTGTCCAAGCTAACCTGAATGGCGATGGTGACTTCGCATTGGGAAATGTCATCGGGTCGAATATCTGCAACCTCGGCTTGGTGCTGGGCGTCGCTGCGGTGATGACTCCAATCGTTGTTCACACTCAGTTTATAAAGCGTGAGTTGCCATTTCTTGTTGTGGTTTCTCTGGTGTTTGTCGTCATGCTTGTGGTTGACCAACGAATTGATCGAATCGAAGGACTGATTTTCACGATCGGCATCGTGATCTACACCCTGGCTTGCATTGTGATTGCACGTCGCAATCCGGAAGATCCCATCGCCGCCATTGAAGACGAACTCGAATCTGAGTTATCCGAGGACGCAACGGACAATTCCTCAATTCGACTTTTGAAAAACGCGTTGTTAATCGTTGTTGGCTTAGTCGTGCTTGGGCTTGGTGCCAATCGACTGATCGCTGGGGGAAAATTCCTTGCAATGACTTTTGGGGTATCCGACGCTGTCATTTCACTGACTTTAGTCGCCTTTGGAACGAGTCTTCCAGAATTGGCAACCACAATCGTTGCGTGCTTAAAGAACGAATCTGATTTGGCAGCCGGCAATGCAATCGGTTCCTGCCTGTTCAATCTTCTTTGTGTGGCGGGCGTCACTGCTTTGATCAAACCGATCGATTCAGTTTCGATTGAGATCATGGACCTCGTTGTGATGGTCGGGTTCTCCGTCGCAACATTCCTGTTAATGCGAAACGGCCGGGCACTTGGACGGCGAAGCGGATACTTTTTGCTAGTCGGCTACCTGGCTTATATCGTCGTCCTGATCGTCCGGGAATTTTCAAAATGAAACTGATTATCGCCATCGTTCAGCCTCACAAACTCGACGAAATCAAACGACAGCTAAACCAGATCGAAGTCACAAGATTAACGATCATGGACTGCCAGGGGTTTGGTCGCCAACAGGGAAAGACGGACGTTCTTGGTGCGGATGAAGTTGAAATGAATTTGCGTCGAAAAGTTCAACTTCAAATCGCGGTCAATGAAGAGTTTGTCGAACCAACCATCGAAGCGATTGTCGCTGGAGCAAAATCAGGTGCCGACGGGACCATTGGCGACGGGAAGATCTTTGTGGTTCCGCTGGACGATTGCATTAGAGTACGGACTGGCGAACGTGGTCCCGATGCGGTTTAGAAATTCGCGGTAGCCGTCAACAGTACGCGGCACGGGTTCAAGAAATTGGATTCGGCGGCCTTCCGTGTCGATTGCCCAACCACGAAAAAACGAGGACGATCGCAAAACCGGCGATCACGGAAAATTCCGTTTCCAGCATGTGTGACTCCTTTCAAGATGCATACTGCTTTCAATAGCAGCACCTATACGGAGTCCAGCCTAGAAGGTTCGCGGAGCAGCGCCAGCATTTAGGAAAATGTGCCGGATTGCACTGAATCTGCAATGCCTACTGAATTTGCAATGCCTACTGAATCTGCAATGCTTATTTCTGAACTTGCAATTTCAGGAGCTTGCGAAGTGCTCGTTGCACGTATTTGAATTTCAACGGCATCGACAGGACTTCGTTTTGCGGGTCTTTCACCCATTGCGGTTGCACGTGCTGCTTGAGCTTCTCTGTGACGACAAGAATTGCCGGTGTACGGGCAATACGATCAGAAGTCACAAATTCCTGAAATGCCATAACGCCTTGGCCACCAAGTCCACCGCATCCAAAGATCACGCAATCGGCTGGTAATCCTTCTGCAGGATCGCGGTCACGAAATCGCTCCAGACCACGTTGCGGGTCGGCCGTGATCAAAACGCGGTAGCCGATCTTCTTTAGCTTTTCACGAAGGCTATTTTGCACCTGTTGGTTCGAATCGATCACCATCACAGTTTTGTCTTTGCCTTCTTCACGAGCGGCCATCATTTTTGCAAACTCATCCGCTTGCTGCCTGCTCATGTTTTCGTCGATTTGCTCAGCATCACCGCGTTCAACCGCAGCCATCACCTGTTCGATTTCAGCAAGAGCCAATTTCGGTGTCTGAATTCGATTTTCCGGCTTGAGATCCATCATCCGAGACACCAGTAGCACGACTCGTTGCGGCAAGTCCGGTACGTGGTTGGTAATTGGAGCTACGTCCTTGAAGCGATCCGCGGAAAGTCGCTTCATCCGTTCCCGAGTTTCGACCAATGGTGGAACGCCGGTGAGCATGTGATAAAGCATGCAGCCCAGAAAAAAGATGTCGGAACGTTTATCGTCGCGCTTAACCCCAGTCGTTCGCTCAAGTCCGGCGTAGTCAATACTTCGTGGACCACCCGTTAGTTCACCCGAGTCGCCGGCTTCGGTCGCCAATCCAAAGTCAACCAGCTTCGCTTGACCGCGGCTAGAAAGCAGAACATTCGACAACTTCATATCGCGATGGTTAATTTTTTCTTCAGCGGCATACGCTAGCCCGGCTGCGATATCTCGCACGATACCGAGGGTTCTAGGAACAGAGAGCTTCTTGTGAGCTTTTACATAGTCGCGAAGGTTCTGACCTTCGACGAAATCCATCACCATGTAAATTCGCCCCATGTCTTCGTCGACTTCGCTAATGGGTACGATGTTCGGATGGCGCAACTTCATCACCATCCGGCCTTCACGCAAAAAGTGCTCCCGCATCTCATCGTTGGAGCTGTGCCTTGACCGAAGTACTTTGATCGCTTTGATGTCACCTGTCTTGGTGTGGTAGGCACGATAGACGCGAGCGAATGTACCGACGCCAATCAGATAGAGAATCTTCCAGTTGCCGTAGAAGTATCCCTTACGTTGACCTTCGACAAGTCGCGTCACCTGCCAATTAGTTAGGTGTTCACCGCGCTGCAACAAACTGATGAACAGCTTGGTGTCGGCTTGGCCACGACCGCCAGCCTTAGCCAATATCGACTCAATCTCTCGAGTCTCCATTAAGCGAGCGTCGTGAATTCGTTGTGCCAACTTGTCGGCGTCAAGATTTGGAGGCAATTCCATTGAATCAGCTGGCGGGAAGTTGCAAGGTGTTAATAGACCGTCAAAGATATTGTCCAAATACCGTGGCCATCATTGGGAGTCTCGATTTTATTCGATGGATCCAAGATTAACAACGATTTCGCGGCTTTATCCGCATAACCCATGCAATCTCGTGCAGACAGGCCGGTCAAAGAGGCCTCCGCACGCCAGACTCACACCGTTTAGTATTCGCTGCCACCTTCTTCGGCAGATTTCTTGTATTCATCTCGCTCACGACGAGTCGCTTCGAGATCAAACATCATGTACTTCATATCCATCCGAAGTTGACTCAAAGCTTCCTGAATCAGGTTCAGAATTCTGCGGCGGCGACGAGTGTATTCGACGACGCGGTTGAGTGGTTTTTCCAAGCCTGTGCGATAACGAGCTGGAAGGCTCTCGACGGCTGAGATGAGATCGTTGAGGTCGATTGGAAGTTGATCTGCTTCTGCTGATTTCATTGGGTTGGCGTTCATGGTGTTTCCTAGTCTATTGAATTTCAGTTGTAAGTCGGTAACGCACACTGAATGCCAATCCTGTCGCTACAGAGGAACATTCTCGTTCGCACGGTAATTTGCGACATTTCACAGTCCTTTTGAAATCCATGTTGCGAATTGGCAACGTTGCCAAAACGAAACGATGTCCATCCAGAACACCACGCGTTTACGAAACGCATCGCAAATCAAACATTCATGCTATCAAACGACAGCTGATTCTGGGCATTTTTTCGCTGAAGATAGAGAGGCGGGACATTGATCTGGTGGAAAAACCGGCATTTTGATAACAGACAAGGCGGATCTCTCTAGAAGCCTCTGTGCACTGCGCCATCACATATGAATCAAGTTCCTTTATCCCGAAAAGCCTCAGCGATTATCAGCACGCTGATCGCCATCGTTTTGCTTGTCGGCAATGTTTCGGCATGTCAAATCGAAGAGTCATTCGATGACTCCGTATCCAGCTGGGTTACCAATGGAGAATATTCTGACTGCACGGTCGAACGAGGCTCGTGGCAACAGGATCGCGTTGTCGATCCGAAGTCAAACGAAACTTATGAGCAAATCGAATTCGTCGCCAGCAAAGGCGACAACCTGCTAATCACCCATCCTGTGACGCCTTCATTCGTAATCCCTGAACTGAAGGCGTCAGTTCGAATTCGATCGCAGCGAAGAGGTGTGCAACTTAACGCGCGTGTTGTCCTTCCGCACAATCAATTGCCCAATGGCAAAACGATGACGGTTCTCTTGAGCGGCCCCGTTTCCAAACAGCAGGATCGATTTGAAACACTGACTTTCTCTGGCGAAAGAAGCCTACATAAACTCCTCCAGGGACAACTCTGGCTACTTCGCAGCAAACACAACAAAGAAGTTTCGCTTCGAGACGCTTACATCGATCAGTTGTCGCTCAACGTTTGCACGGGCAAGGGAAAATCACTGGTTCAAATCGACAACCTGAAAATCGATGGCGTCGTTGAAGCGACCCAAATTGCTGGCCGACAGGCCATCACCAGCGACTCTGTTGGTAACATCGAAACCGCAATCAACGAGGGCCATGGACTGCGGCAAGTCTCAAAGACGTCCGGGCAATCACTGGTCGTTCGCGATGGCACCGTCCTGTTGGTCAACGAGAAGCCATTCTTCCCGAAGATCATTGAACACAACGGCGAACCATTCAACTACCTAAAGGCGATCGGATTCAACACGATTGAGCTAAAGTCAAATGCGACGGCAGCTGAGCTTGCCGAGGCAAAGAAGCTGGGAATCTGGCTCATCGTTCCGCCGCCGGCTTCGGTTGGCGTTGAGCCGATTGGCTTCGAGTACGACTCGGTGCTTGCTTGGTCCGTTGGACGAGAGTTGACGGGGAACCATGCGGGCAGAATTCGCCAGCGGATCCGGGAGATTCGTGAAACGGACTCACGACAAGGACGACCAATCTTCGGCCATTCCGTTTCCCATTGGTCGCGTATCGCTCAACAAGTTGACATTCATTCAATTGGGCTTCAACCCATCGGCAGCAGCTATTTGCTCAGCCAGTACAGCGACTGGCTTTCCGCTCGCTCTCTTGCGATTGGATCCAGCAAACCAATCTGCGCTGACGTTCAAACGGAAATGAGCGAAGCAGTTCTTGGCCAGATGGCTGCGATCTTCGGGCAGTCACCCCCAACGCCGATCGAGTTTCAACAACTCAAAAGCATCGCCACCGAGGCCATTGTTTCGGGAGCTCGATGCCTTCGATTTCGATCACGCACTCGGCTTGATGGCGACGACCCGGAATCAAAGCTCCGTTCCCTAACGATTCAGTACGTCAATCGTTGGCTCGACCAAATCGAGCCGTGGATCAGCGGCGGCGTTGTCCTTGGCAAACTTCCGACATCGAATCGAAACGGAGAGTCACTTGAAGTGACGGCGCTCGCGACCGATCGAGCAAGGCTGCTTTTGGTTCAACGCCCGACTCACCACGAACAGTTTTGGGCCGGAGACTGCCCTGCCCTGCCGATCACGATCGTGGATACCGACACCATCCATACGCATCGAGTTTACCATCTGACCGATTCAGAATTGGCTCCACTTTCGACACAACGGACGCCGGAGGGAACCGCGATCACCATCGATCGCGCCCCTTTCATGATGACGTTGGTCATGACGCAAGACGGTCCACTGATCAATCAACTCATGGGCAGCTTCGAAAGCAATGGCAAACAATCGATGTTCGATATGCACATGTCGATCACTCAGCATTGGCTCGCAATCGAACAGCTTCTTAACGGACAGATGGAGAAGCTCTCCAAGAACACCGCCGGTAGCAGCGGAGCAATCAACGAAGCCGTTACTGCAATTCAAAACGCCAGCCAGCTTAGACAGAAGAAAAGCTATTCGCAGGCGACCCCGTTTCTCAATCGAGCAGACGAACGTTTGGCATTTTTCAGGCGTGAACTTCAAGCAACGGCACTGGGGACATTTCAATCCAAAACATCATCGCCCCTAACGATGCACGTGGCCTTGGTTCCCTACCACTGGATCCTAGCCAGAGAGACACCCAAATCAGAAAGCGGAATCAACCATTTGGCGGCTGGCGATTTCGAAGATCTTGGTTTGATGAAACGAAGCGGTTGGTCCAACAGCCGAGTCGAAGATCAGCGACTTCGAACGCATGTCGAACTTTCGCCCGAAGCAGCCAAAGACGGAAGAACCGGCTTGAAATTGACGACCAGCGGATCGTTAAAAATGGTCGAGTCGGTCCCGTTGTGGGTTGGCAGCCCGCCAATACGAGTCAAAACGCGGCAACTGGTTCGCATTCATGGCTGGGTCAATGTGCCTCAAGTCATCGCCGGCAGCGAAGCTGGATTTCGCATCGTGGATTCGATCGGTGGCGAGTCACTTGCAGAAGCGATTCCTGTCACTCAAGGCTGGCAAGAGTTCACGCTCTATCGAAACGCTGTGAACGATTCGCAATTGACAGTTCGATTTGAGCTTACCGGAATCGGACAAGCCATGGTCGATGAGGTTACCGTTCAAGTGATTGAACTTCCTTCGCCCGAACGCTCTGCGAAGCGATAGTTTCATTTGTCACCCTGCCTTGACCATCCTTCCCCTAGGACGCGATTATCCAGTGACTTCGATTTTCGCATCAACTTCTTTCATCACGTAATCAAATGGCGTCTGCGTGCACGATCCAAATGACGCATGCTTGGTCAGTTTCGCGCGCGTGAGTGCAGGAGAACGGATGCCGCACAGGAATCGGGCAATGGCCCGCGATGAATTAAGCGCTGAGGGATTTGCGGTCGCAAGCTGCTGAATTAGCTGCAGATCTGACCGGTCCAAATTGACGTAGGACGGTTCGCCAATCGCAAACGGACCAGCCCCAACACAAAACGAACAGTTGCCGCACGGTTCATCCAGCGATTGCCCAAAATGCGATGACAGCATACCCGCCTGACACTCTTTGGCGGCGGCCAGTTCGAAGACTTGACGCGTTCGCTGAACCTCACCTTTCTCGCGCGATTCGACTTTCTCAAAAAACGATTGAGCCAAACTTTGAATGGACTCAAACGGCTTTAGTTTTCGATAACCATGAACCAAACCGCTGGCCTTCAACTCGATCCAACCTTTATCGTTGAAGTAGTCCAATGCTTTTACGATTTTGGAACGCTCACAATTTAGCTTGGCCATCGTGTCCGCCAAATCGATCGAAAACCAGATCTTTCGCTTCTTGCTACACGCTAACAATTGCCGGACAAACTCCTGGCGTTCGCCTTCGAAATTCCCAATCAGCTCCGCGCCGGTGACTTTTGGCTTGAAAGAATAGCTGTCGTAGCGAGGCGATGTTGACTCAAGATACCCATCAAGTTCCAAATAAGTCAGCAACGTTTTGGTCACAATCGATCGGATGTCACACTGATTGCCAAGCTTGATCGGACTGATGAAGAACTCGTTGGGCTGATTCTCAATTTCTGAAACAAACGATTCAATGGACGGCAGCGATGGCGTGTCACCGAAAACAAAGTTCTCTAAAGTGATTCGGTCTTCGGGTACCAGCAACATTTCACAAATCGAATCACCACCGTCCCGGCCCGCTCGACCAATTTCCTGAGCGTAACTTTCGATCGATTTTGGTGGGTTGTAATGATAGATGGCGCGGATATCCGATTTGTCGATGCCCATCCCAAACGCGATCGTCGCAACCACGATTCGATTGTCACCATGCATAAACCATTCTTGAATTTCGGCACGCGCATCTGAGTCCATTCCGGCGTGATAGGCTTTGGCATCGAGCCCCGCGGCAACGACCATCGCCGCAACCTGTTCGGCTGTCTTTTGGAGCGTCACATAAATGATGGTCGCACCTTGATTCGAACTTGTCAGTTTTCCGATCAGAGTTTGATCTCGTTCTTCAGCCGTCAGGACTTGAGAACGCAAATGGAGGTTGGGGCGAAAGAACGGAGTGCAAATAACGTCATCGGCCGGAATATCAAAGGCGGCCTGAATATCCTTCTGCACTGCCGGCGTTGCCGTCGCGGTCAAACAAAGCACTCGCTCAACCTTCAACTTTTCGGCGATGCTGCACATCTTCAAATAGTCCGGACGAAAGTTGTGCCCCCACTGGCTGATGCAATGAGCTTCGTCGATCGCGAACAAAGAGATTTTGACTCCTTCCAGCGAGCTACGAAAACGTTCGTTGAAGAATCGCTCTGGTGCCACGTACAGCAGCTTCGCCGTCCCGCTTCGAATCAAAGAGACGGCTTCGCGATACTCTTCAAACGACAGACTCGAATCAAGCCGAACGGCAGAGACGCCTTTGCTGACCAATTGATCGATCTGATCTTTCATCAACGCGATCAGCGGCGAAACAACCACCGTCAGACCTTCAAACATCAAGGCCGGCAACTGATAGCAAAGCGACTTTCCACCGCCGGTTGGAAAAACGGCCAGCACCGATTTGCCATCCAGCAGTCGAGCGACGACATCGTTCTGTCCCGACTTAAAATCATCCCAACCGAAGTGCTCTTTCAGGACAGAACGTGGATCAACATTTTGAGTGGACATGCTTTAAGGCTTTGAAAGTTGATTTGATTGGGCAGCGGCTTTCCAGATCAGTCAATATACCCGACGAACGCCAAACGCTAGCATACCTTTTGACGTACGGGCAACAACAGCACCACGCTAAAATCTGCCGCTGACGAACAACTCGCTGCGGATATCGTAAATGAAGCTCGAACAACGGATGCAAGGAATCAAATTGATTCTGTCGGATGTCGACGGAGTGATGACTTGTGGTGGCATCACGTACGACAATCAAGGTGTTGAAACCAAAACCTTTCACGTACGCGATGGAATGGGCATTAAGCTTTGGCAGCGAACCGGTTATCGATTCGGCGTCATTACTGCTCGCAGTTCCCACATTGTTAAACTGCGGATGGACGAATTGAAAGTCGATCTCGTTCGCCAAGGAGCAGAAAAGAAACTCGAGGTCGCCAACGAAATCATGAAAGAGATGTCGCTGACGGCTCAGCAGATTTGCTACATCGGCGACGACCTGACCGACATGGCATTGATGGAAACCGTTGGCTTGGCGGCGTCCGTTTCTGACGGTGCTGCGGAAGTAAAGAAGTGTGCTCAACTGGTCACCAAAGCCGGTGGTGGACAAGGTGCGATTCGTGAACTGATCGAAGCGATTCTCAAAAGCCAAAACCGTTGGCAAGAGATGCTGCAAGCTTATTCGCTTGGTTAGTCCAAGCCAAAACTAATCCTGCAATCGTTGGAAAGGAAGTCAACCGTTGCCCAATCGAATGAACCCACTTGCCAGATACCTGTTCGCACTTTCAGCAATGATTGTTGCCTACACAGCGTACGCAAAAATGGCAGTCCCATTCCTCGAAGGGCCACCGAACATCACTCGTAGACAGCAAGTCGCACTCGACGATTCGGACAATTCCGATGTCTTGGACAAGAGCCATTTGCCTTCGCTGGTCCCAAACGACGCTTGGGAATTGGGATCTTGCAAAACGTTGTTGACGCCACAGGGAACGGTCTATTTTAAAGAGTGGGAACCGGTCGACGATCAGGGCAACTATCGCTTGGTTCCATTCACGATTGTCATTAACGATCCCGTCAACAAGATTCACAACCACTTGTCGGTTGCCGATCCGACACAGAAGAAGCCGTCTCCGATTGTGTTACGCGCTGTCGAAGGCGCTCGGTTGAAGTTCTCCAAACCGCTGACCGCTCGCGCGAACCAAGACGACATCGAAATGGAGTCGGCTCAACTGGACGGACAAGTCACCGTTTTTCGTCCAGCCAACGTAGCCAATGACGAAGACGAACTTCGCGTCGTGACGCGAAACATTCAAGTCACTCACAGTCAGGTCTTTACGCTCAGCGACGTCCATTTTTCTTTTGGGCCGCATCATGGCAGTGGTCGTAACCTTTCGATCAAACTGGCGCACAAACCAGCGGAAGACTCGCCCGCGAAAAGCTTCTCCAGTATTGAAGGGGTCGAACAAATGGAACTGGCCTACGTCAGTGAACTTGTTCTGCAGCCCGTGGACTCCAACGCATTCTCTCCGTCTGAGGTCAAACGCGATGGCGACGCCAACATGGCCTCGAATCAGCCACTTACGCTTTCCAATCAAAAGACGCCATTGCGATTGTCTTGCGACGGTCCTTTCGTTTTCCGCATGGGAGAAAAGAAAGCGTGGTTTCGCGACAATGTCGTTGTGACTCAACTGGATCAATTTCGAGACAACCTTCGATGTGAATCGCTTCAAATTGACTTTCAAAAAGACGCCTCCGAAACAACTTCTGTCAAAAACTTGATCGCGATTGGTTCGCGCGAAAAGCCAGCCACCATCGTTTCGAACGCTCAACAAACGATGATCGTCGGAGAAGAACTGGATTTCGACGTGCCGAATTCCATAATTAAGGCGACTGGTTCGGGACCCGTTACCATTCAGAATCCCAAGTTCGCGTTCGAAGCTCCAAGCCTCGAGTACCGTCTGACTGAAAACGGAAAGCTCGGCCCATTGGTTGCAGCTGGACCTGGTGTTTTGAAAGGCGTTTCTGACGATTCGAATCGCCGCTTTCAAGTCCACTGGCAGCGACAGCTAACGACCAATGATTACGACGCCGAACGCGTCGAGATAAACATTGACGGCGACGCAGCTGTCAATTTTGATGCTTTGAATCAAATCGCCGCTGACAATATTCGCTTCCTCGTTTGGCAACTGCCGGCTGCAGATTCGACTACTGAAAATCCAAAATGGCAGTACCTTCCGTCGCAGCTAAAAACGATCGACGACGTTCGCATCCAGACCGAAAAACTCAATGGTGCTGCCAAAACGTTCGTCGCCAACTGGCCACGGCCAACGGTCGAGCAACTGGGAACATTGCCGCACACCGTTTCCTATCGCCCAGTACCACAGCGACTGAACAACCCCTATTCGCGTGAAGAGCCCCTCGAAGAAGTTCGCGACCTGCCAACATTCGACGTCGCTGGAAACGTCATAAAGTCTCGCGTGATGAGTTTCTCTGGTGACGAAGTGATCGCCAACGTGGACGGAGACATGGACAACCTTCAAATTCGCGACCTCGTCGTCAACGGTTCGCTTAAACTCGAAAGCAACACAACCGACCGGCGTCCGTTTGCGATCTCTGGAGCTTCAATGAAGCTCGTCCCGCAAGCCGAAGACCTGTATCGCGTGACGATCACGGGTAACAATGAACGGCCGGCCAAGTTCAAGACCAATGGATTCGATCTCGTTGGGACGAACCTGCAGCTTGATCAATCTGCGAACACCATTTGGGTTCAAGGAGCAGGAAATCTGACGATCGACGGACAGAAACAGAATCTGCAGCGAAACCAAGACAAGCAAAAGTTGTCAGGGTTGGAAAAGGCCAAAGTCAGTTGGGGTGGTGGAATGGTTTTCGATGGCTCAAAAATCTACTTCGAAAACGCCATCGAACTTTTCGCCAATCGTCGACCCAATGCAGAAGGACAACGATCCACCACCAAAACCAACAGTGAGGCGCTGACGATTGAACTCACTGAATCGATTCGATTCGAAAAACTTGCAGACTCCGGTTCAGAATCTGAATCGCAGGACCGCAACGAACCGCAGATCCATCGCATGGTTTTCGTCAACCATGTTGATCAGAACCAACGTGCCTTTCAACTGGCCAGTCATCAGCAAGATGATCTTGGCAGCAACAAAATCATTGGCGTACAAAACGCAACCTTCGATGCCAATGGAAACGTTGTCGCGTTGCAAAAGCTCTTTGTTCCAATGGCAACCGTCGACGCCGTTTCAGGTGACATCGCAACGAGCGGCCCCGGAACGGCCCTCACCTATCAGTACTCAAAAGGCGGCAACCAAATCACGGGGTTCTCTCGAAACAACCCAGCCGACAATTCCAAAGCTCCGTCACTCTCGTGCGTTCACGTGAAGTTCGACGGACAACTGGTTGGCAATTCTGAAAAAGGCACGATGGAGATCAGTCGCAACACACGTAGTGCGTGGGCAAACGTAGACCGCATCGATCAGACTCTCGATCCAGATCGTCCCGATCAATTGCCGCTCGGAGCTGCAGTACTCAAGAGTGACCGACTCAAGTTCGCACAGTGGACTCCGCGAAATTCTGAGCCACGTTTGGAAATGGAAGCCGAAGGAAACACAAGCATTCGCAGCCAGCTCTTTGAAGCGGTCGCTGACAGGCTGACTTACGCGGACGACACGGACATGTTGGTGTTGGAAGGAAACGCTCCTGCGTTCGCGAAGCTTACTTATCGCAAGACTCCGAAATCCATGGCTCAAACAACTTTGGCAAGCAAGGTGATGTATCGTTTGTCCGACGGTTCGGCGAGAGGCATCGACATTCAAAGTGTCGAAGCGAACATTTCCGGCGCAAAAAAATAAGGATGGGCGTTAGCGCAACGAATTTCCGAGTCGTCATCACCCTCCCTCTGGGAGGCGTCGATCGAATCTGTTAGATCATTGCAGTTCGCTGCGGCTCGTTGCGAATACCACCTGCCGTGAGGACTTTATGCAAAATGTCTTTGCGGGCGCGTTTGATCTTTCTCGGGTCAGGCCAACGACGCAGCAACTCGAGCCTCAGCGACTGACTGATTCTGAGACTCAACAGCAACGGATAACACGCTTTTAACCGTGCCGTTAGCTTGTTGCCGAGCTTGGTGTTTTCGTCCACCAGCTGACGGCGAGTTCGACTCAGTTGGTCGATCGTGCGAGTCAACTCGTCATTGGGCTTGAAGCATTTGAGCAGCGTGCGACGCTCGACGAGCATTCGGGCCAGGAGCCACGCATCGCCTTGATCTGTTTTGCCGCCGGCGTTGGTGTAGCTGTCACGGTAACTGGACAACTGCTTGGGATTGATGGGAAACAGCAGCACTTTGTCGCGAAACATCAGTGCGTTTACCAACGGACCGTGAGCTTGTTCAACGATGATTCCGATGGCACCGCCGTTGGCCTGTTTTAGCTTTTGGGCAATCCATTGGTCGATGGCTTGCGGAGTCTGGGCGACCGTTTCTTGCATGCCCTACCCTTGTTGGTCAATGACGTAAGCATCATGCTGAGAGTCTGCCCAGTCGACGCCAATGAAGAGCGTGATGGGAAGAGTTTTTTCCGGATTGTTTTTCATCGTGCACCTGTCAAAATGAAGTTGGTAAAGGTAAGCCAGCTTTTTTCTGCGGAAACCTTATAGATAGCCTTGATAGCAACATCTGAGTGATCGGTCTTTGAAGAAAGCAAGCGAAGCGTTCGGAAGTCTACACAAGCCGTCATGCGGCAAGGCCAGATCGATCCGTAACGCTTCGCTGGCTTACACCTTCATTAAAACGGGCGCGGCTTTGTTGTTCCAGCACTTAAAGCTCTCAGCTGAGCAAGCGGCTGACGCTTGAAGTGCTGAACAAAGCCGTAAGGGGAATAACCTATAAGGCCGGATCAAGAAAACACCTCAATAGCCGGAGCCGCGGACGTCACCAAGAAGTTGGACAGTGTTCAAAGAATTCAAATTGGGATACCGTGTTTTCCCAGCTCCGACAATTCTGACTTTCAGTCACGAAGTGACGACATGTATTTGCCATGGACGCAAGTCCGTGGTTACATTTAATGAATCGCCACAGAGTGCCGAAGGCACGGCAGGAACCAAGCTTTGCCCTACCGCAATTTTCCTGTCGTCCTTTCAGGACTGCCGATTAATGCGTCATCGTTTCCATGGACTTGCGTCCATGGCTATTGCATGCCGTGCTTTCAGCACTAAACACTGCAACTTCAAACTTAACGAGATAGTCGGCTTTCGCTCCGCGAAAGTATGTCAAACGCTACTTTCGCGGAGCGAAAGGCGACAATAGCGCAACTTCAAAACTAACACGGGTTAGGATATGTTTGGACAGAGAGGGCGTCTTTGCTGAAGCTGTCTACTGAAAAACACCGAACAACTCTCGCACTCAAACTGAGTCTGACTTTAAGCGTGACAAAATTTGGTTTCGCGGAGAGTTCGCCTATACTGACGTTCGCGATCTTTCAGGTCATTCACAGGACAGAAAAATGAAATCTATCCGACTTTTCTCAATCGCATCCCTGTTGATGCTCTGCTTCACGGTCGGATGCAATCCGCCAACGCCAAAAAAGAAAGTTGCCAAAGCAGAAGGGGGCGCCACTGGGATCCTTAACAAAACAACCACGAAGGTTGGTGAATGGGATCCGGACGCCGGACTGGAAATCGTCGTTGAAGATGGCGAAGACATCAACATGATCAATCGAAACATGAAGACACTTGGGAAGGTCACTCATCAGTCCGCGAAATGGAAGGTTCACAGAGCGCTTGAGATGTTTCGCGCGACAAAAGGTCGCTATCCCAAAAGCCATGAAGAGTTTATGAAAAAAGTATTTCATCCAGGAATCAAAAATCTTCCGGAGCCGCTCACGACTTGCGAATATCAATACGACGTGGAAAACCACGAGCTGTTGATCGTCAAAAAGAAGCAGTAGCAAACCAGCATGCGAGTGTGGCCACATGCCCCTATCACAACCATTGCAATCGGCAAGATTGAACACGTGAACTGTTTTTTTGGACCGAGAATGCCCACGAGTCGATGCGGTGAGTATCCGCAAATTTTTGGGCAAACTCATGCATCGAAAGTCAAACAGTCGTAGGCAGAATTCAGTCGTGGCCTATCAGCGTCTTGAAAGCAAGACCATGTTGGCCACGATCGTCGTAGACACCCTCACAGATTCAGTCACGCCGGTCGCGGACGGCCTGGCAAGCCTGAGGGAAGCCGTTGAAGCGGCCAACAGAGATCAACCTTTTGGTGATGCGCCCGCTGGTAGTGGCGCTGACGATATTGTGTTTGATGCGTCTTTGAGCGGAAAGGAATTGATACTCGCAGGTCAGCAGATCCTCATTCGTTCTGCTTTAACGATCGACGGTGATATCAATTTGAATGCCGTTCAACAAAGCCGGCACTTTCGCATCGCAACCGATGAACCTGTTTCACTTTCACAGCTTACTCTCTTCAACGGCGTTGCAACCTCGGGTGGTTCTCTCGAAGTGAGAGGTGCCAATGTCTCTCTGGACGGAATGACTTTCAGAAACAATGTCGCGGAGGCTGCTGGAGGTGCAATCTTCCTTAGATCTGGGCAGCTCAACATCAATGAGACGCTGTTTGAACGAAACCGCACAACCTCAGACTCAGGCAACGGTGGCGCGATCCACAGTGATTCTGCTCAGCTCGAGATCAGTGACTCAACGTTTACCAACAACTCCGCCGCGCGGGCACGGGACGGTTCGGTCCACGTGCTTCACGGAAGCGCAACCATTGAGAACAGCACATTTGAAAAGACGGCCGATGCGCTCACGCCTGTTTCCGCGCGATCCGGCGGGTTTATTGCGAATCTGGGTTCGACGGTAGTTTTCAACAGCCAATTCAATTCAGGGCTGGCTCGAACAGCCGGCGGAGCTATTCAGAATCTCGGTCGCTTGGAAGTTCAAAGCTCCCGTTTCTTTGACAACGGAGCTCAGACTTCAGAGAACCTGACTGGTACTGAAAAGGGAGGTGCGATTTACTCAACCGGGAGTCTCAATGTTTCGGGCCGATCCGTCTTCGATAACAATTCCGCGTCCCTTGGTGGCGCAGTCTTTGCAACGGGCCCATTTTCGGCCTCAAGCCCAAGCCGATTCCAGTCCAACAGCGCACGCATTGGCGGAGCTATGAGATTGATTGGCGATACTTTTCATCTTGATGATGTGGTCTTTTCCGTGAACCAGTCCTCAGGGCGCGGCGGCGCAATTTCGGTGTTCGATAGTCAACTGAGCATTGTGAACCCGAGATTTCACAGCAACGGTTCAACAGACGCCGCTGATGGATTAGTGACGCAACGAGGCGGAGCAATCGATGCCGTTGATACAGACATCGATATCTCTGTGACGCGTCATGACGTTGGAATAACTGGAGGCTTTAATCAAAACCAGGCATTGATCGCCGGAGGCCAGATTGCGATGTTCGGGGGAGCTCTGAATATGACTACAAATGCGCCATCGACATCCGTCCGTTTAGTAGATTTTTCAGACGGAGCTCCTACCGCCAGAGGAGGGGCCATCTTCGTCAACGACGTTGATGTTTCAATACAGAACGCGGTCATCGGCGGACATCGAGTAGAAAACGCAGGGGGTGCTCTCTACCTTCATAATTCAAGAGTTGAAATTTCGGACAGTCGCGTTTCTGGGTTCAGTAACGAATTCGCTGGTGCCGTATTTGCAACTGCAGGCTCTGATGTTCACATCGTGGATTCAAGCTTTGACGATGCATCCGCGAAAAATAACGGTGGTGCAATTCGTGTAAATCCAACTGCCGTTGTACGCATTGAGAACTCTGGCTTTAACAATGCAAGACTGACCGCAGAGGCACCAACTACGACTCGCGGCGGAGCCATTTACAATCTTGGCCGTCTTTCAATCACGGGATCGGAATTTTTCCAAAACCGAGCCTCAAATCAACCCTTTGATCAAGTCAAAGCTTTGGGCGGAGCCATCTTTAACAGTGGTGAGCTGACAATCGACTCCACCAGACTTCGGTCCAACACAGCGAATCAGGGTGGCGCAGTTTACTCCACTTCTCCGATCACAATTACCAACACAAGTTTCGAAGGCAACCGCACGGAAAGATTAGGAGAATCGCCAACTCATGGCGCAGCTCTTTTCCTGACTGCTGACGCCGATCTTTCAAATTCTGTCTTCACAAACAACATTGCCAACAATGGCGGTGCCATTGCTTCATTTGCCGGTCAGATCGTCGGTCAAAACCTCACTTTTGGCGGAACTACTTTAGGACTCGGAAACATCGGTGGAGTAAACAATAGTTCGTTTCAAGGAGGTTTCGGAGGAGCAGTCTTCCTCTCGCATTCTGCCACCGCCCACTTTTCCAGTTCTACCTTTGAAAACAATTCCGCATCAAGACTTGGTGGAGCGATAGCCGTGTTTGCTTCGGAAAGCGTAACGCCGTCGTTGACCATTGATGGCGAGTCGCGATTCATCCAAAACAACACGGTGACTTTCGGCGATGACAGCACGTTACTTTCGCGCGGCGGAGCGATTGGAACGTATCGCTCCACGATCCTTGTTCGTGATTCTGTTTTCGAAGAGAACACGGCCAATGGAGACGGTGGAGCTGTCTTTTTGGGAATCAATGCAAATGCGGAACTTCTGTTTGCTGATTTCGAATCGAATCAGTCTGAAAAGCGTGGCGGCGCGATCTTCAACTCCGGCAACTTGCTGCTTGCCGATTCAACCGTGGCCAGAAACGTCGCGTCCGTCGACGGAGGGCTTTCAGAATCAAGCTCTGCCTTGACGACGGTTGAGCGGACCGAATTCGTAGACAATCAACCTTGAATCAAGTGCGTCGGAACTTGAAGAAGCTTGCAGCGTAGCTACCTTCCTACACGTCGCCGACGGTTCCCGTTGAATCGCCGAACCGTTTCAAATCTGTCACGCCCATTCGATGAGCCAACGTCATGTGCATGTTGGCCAACGGCGTTTCTTTGTAGTCGACGTAGCGACCGGTGCTCATGTCGCCGCCGCCCTGCCCTGCCATAATGATTGGCAAGTTCACGTGCGTGTGGCGGTTTCCATCAGCGTTTCCGCTGCCGAACATGATTTGCGAATTGTGCAATAGCGAGTGACCATCTTCGTCCTTCACTTCTTCCATTCGCTGCAGAAACTTACCTAGCTGCTGAACGTACCAACGGTCAATCGTCTTCACTTTGTCGATCGCATCCTGCTTGTTCTGGTGATGGGAAAGCTCATGATGGCCTTCCACAACTCCAATTTCGCTAAAAGACCGATTGCTACCGTCATGTGCAAGACATAGCGTCGCCACGCGAGTCGAATCGGTTTGGAACGCCAACGTCAACAGCTCAAACATCATCTGCATGTGCTCCGCGTACGAAACGGGAACGCCCTCAGGAGTCTGTGCTTCGGTTTCGACATCGCCGTGACGTTCGGCACGCTCAATCCTAGATTCGATTTCACGAACCGAAGTAAAGTACTCATCCAGCTTCATTCGGTCTGTGCGTTGCATTCGCTGCTGCATTTTCTTCGCGTCATCCATCACGAAATCCAACACGGATCGTTGTTGGCTTCGACGCAATTTCAAATTCGCCAACCGTTGCCCCGGAGTTCCAGCGCCAAAAAGCCGCTCGAACACCAACCGCGGATTCGATTCCGAAGCCATTGGAGTCGTCGGAGTCTTCCAAGAGATATTGTACTGATAAGCACACGAGTAGCCCGAGTCGCAACTGCCGCTACGCCGATCGGACTCGCAACTGAGTTCCAGCGATGGCAAGCGTGTCAGATGTCCGATCTTTTCGGCAATCACTTGGTCGATTGAAACGCCCGCGCGAAGATCCGTCGAGCTTTTGTTTAAGCGAACGTTCGTCAGGAAGGTTCCGCCGCCGCGTGCGTGATCTCCGCCGCCGTCGGGTCCGGGATTGGCGGAAACGTTGTCGAGTCCTCCCATGATTTGGATCGAATCGCGAACTGGCTTGAGCGATTCCAGCGTCTCGCTGAATTGATATTCCTTACCCGTCGACTCTGGCCACCAAGCAGAAGGAATGGCGCCATTAGGGAAGTACAGAAACGCAGTCCGCAGCGGTGCACCGGTTGCCGTTTGAGCAAGCGCCTTTTCAGCGCCAACCGGCATCGCCGATGCCAGAACGGAACCTGTTTTCAAAGAGGCCAGTGTTGGCAACGCAATCGCTGCTCCGACGCCTCGCAGGAATGTTCGACGATTCTGATTCATGCTGGTTTCCAATTAATGCGACAGCAGTTTCCAATTAACGCGACACAAACGGCTCAGCATTATCATACCTCACCGCATGCTATTTTTTCGACAATTTCGCGTCCGCTTCATGACGCATTCGCTGAAATGCGACCGAATCGACGACTGCTCGAAGCAGCTCAGATCCGCTGCCACCGTTATCTTTAACCCGCTTAACGATGCGATCGACCGTCGGAACATCGTAGTATTCCAAAGATCTACCCAACGCAAAGGTTAGAACTTTCTCGGCAACGCAGTGGTAAATTGCATCCTGGTGGTCCGTCGCGAGGACCTTCTTCAGTTCCCCAAGGTCCTCAAACGCCTCACCAGTCACCAGTTCGCCGGAGACGTCGATTGATTCATCAGGACGCTGTCGTCCCAGCGGATCGAAATTTTCCAACGCCAACCCAAGCGGATCCATGCGGTTGTGACACGAACTACAGAGTGCACTTTCGCGGTGGATCGCCAACGCATCACGTAGCGAAACCCGTTTTCCATCTTCAGTCGTTTCGGAAGCTTCCAGCGATGGAATGTCCGGCGGCGGAGCACCTGTCGGCATACCCAAAATGTTCTCCAGCAAAAACAAACCACGCTTTACTGGCGACGTTCGATCGGGGTTTGAAGTCACAGCCAACATGGAACCATGCCCTAGCAATCCGCCACGAAGGCTACCCTCAGGCAGTTCAACCAAACGCATTTCTTTACCTTCGACGCCTTCGATTCCGTAATGCTCCGCAAGTCGTTCGTCGAGAAACGTGTAGTCGCTATCGATCAGCTCCGTCAGATTTTTGTCTTCACTGATAATGTGTTCGATCAGCATCTCTGTCTCGCGTCGCATCGACTGACGCAACCTATCGTTCAACTCAACCTTTCCAGCCTGCTTGAAAATTGGTCGCAGTGCGGTGAGGAGTTCTTCGCGTTCCAGTTTGCCTTTCTCGTCGAGCTTCCGTTTCTGCGTTTTTCGCAACTCACGAAACCGCTCAAATTTGCTCTGGATCTCAGGATCAGGATTTTCTCTCATCAATACGGAAAACGAATTGATCGACACGCCTTCAACGTCGCGAGTCTGCAGCCATTGGCCAACAAAGTTGCGATAGAAAGATTTGAATCGGCGATCTTTCATCATCCGCTGGAGCTGAGAGTCGAGATTTTCGCGAAGCTTGTTCTCTCCTGCCAGTTTCAACAATTCCTCATCCGGCGTTGACGACCACAGAAAGTAAGACAACCGAGACGCCAACGAAAATTCGTCGATCAAAACGTGATTCTCTGACTCGGGATCCGCAGCGAACTCTTCGCGAAACAAAAATCGTGGCGAAGCCAAAACCGCAACCATTGCCTGCTGAATCCCGGACTCGAAAGACCCTTCTTTGTCTTGCCAGATTCCTTGAGCTAATTCGCAAAGCCTCCTGACCGTTTCGTCATCTGCCGGGCGACGGAAAGCTCGCGTTAAAAACGGCCTGATCATTCGCTCGGCGTACTTCAGTCGCTCTTCGTCGGACTCCGGAATCGGCTCCTTGAAGAATGCGGCATGATCTCCCGGGACAATTTGGAACTCCTCCGGTAGTGGCCCCCGAACGAACATATCCTCGAATCGAACTTGTAGCTTACGGCCCTGCTCCTCTTCGGTGATCGGTGTCAACTCGACGCGAATCGAATGTTTGCCTTGGGTTAGCTCCCGCTCAAAAGAAAACGGCGTCCGCTTCCATGGATCGCGACCGTAGGAATCGTTAATCAGCTCTTCATCGTCCAAGAACACTTTTACTTGGCACCGATTGTCATCCGTTGCATTTTCGATGTACTCCTCAGCCATGACCAGAACGAAATCGAAAGAATACTGCTGAGTGGTGTCGAGCTCAAATTCCAACTTTGCAGTACGCGGCTCATAAAACGGAATCGAAAGGTTATCGTCATCAATGCACTCGTCCGGCACGTCGAAATCATGTCCAACAAACCGTTGTGATGGAGTCACCTTACCGACTAGCGGCACAACCTGATTGGCGATCGCCTGCGCCGCGTCGAGATATTTCTCCATCAACATTGGAGAAATCGAAAGCACATCCGCAAGATTATCGAAGCCTTCGCCGCTATCGTCGGGCGGAAAGTTGACTGTCGTATCGAAATCGACTTTCACAAGGTCACGAATCGTGTTTCGATACTCTTCACGATTGAGTCGCCGAACCGTCACGCGTCCCGGATCGGGATTCTTCGCGTCGTGCTTGAAGACATCCGAAATGATCCAAGCTTGAAGCTCTTCGTTTTGCTCTGGTTCCAATTGCTCCGCATTGATGGGCGGCATCAATCCAGTTCGCAATTGCTTCAGCACGCGGTTCCACAACTTTGGATCGCCCGCCTCAGGATCGTCTTCATCGACCAGATGATCAAATGTGACGCCACCTTCTTCGCCGCCGCCAGCATGACAATCAAAGCAATGGTTTTCCAAAATCGGAATGATCGTTTCGGTCAAGCGATCATCTGCGCTTGCCTGCGGAGTCCATGCCAACGCAACACCGAAAATCAGGACAGCAATTGCTTGTTTGGTTTGGTTCGTCAATTCAATGCCTTCTGTTTCTGCTTCGTCGATTCACTACTTCGCTACTTTCAGCATCATGTCCTTGTAGTATACCTTGCTACCGGGATCATGGGCCTGCAACGCGATCGTGCCACTGCTGAGCAAACGATCCTTCATACCGTCTTTCCGCTCAGGAGATTCCGGCTCGGTGTAGTCGGTGATCACGTTGCCATCGATCTTGATCACGACGTGCTTACCTTCGACGATAATTTCGTAGTCGAACCAGACATCGTCTTTGACTGGTGCTTCAAAGCAATCTTTAATCGCATACAGCCCGCCCGTCTTCTTCGGATCGCTCTGCGTATTGTTGACCTGAGCTTCGTAGCCGGCCGAAGGCCATCCAGTCGCTTCAAACTTCGTGTGGAAGTAAATCCCGGAATTGGCTTGAGGTTTCGTTTTTACTTTACATTTGAAATGAAAGTCACTGAAATCCGCGTGGCCGGTATCGCCAACGTAGAAAGCGTGAGCCCTTTCACCGTGTGCGACAATACAGCCATCTTCGATGTAAACCGACTTGGGGTTTTCGTTAACATGCCAACCCAACAAGTTTTCACCATTAAACATGGACTTAAAATCAGCGTCCTCGGCGAAAGCAGAACTGGCTGACAGACAAACAAAGAGTGCAGCTACTAGAACAAGTTTCATCGATTTCCTCGATCATGGATTAAGAGTCGACGACCATGATGGCTCTACCAGAACGCGTTTGCAAGCGCAACAGATAGGCCAGCGACTGAGCTGACGAACTAACATTGGCTGAGGCGGCAAAGGCCGAGATCACAACCCGAAGCGTAGGCGAGGTGCAGCTGGCACCTCGCTTACGCTCTTTGAAGTTGCAGTGTTTGCGTTTAGGGGCAAAGCCCCGTTCATTTGCCTAGCCCAGCCCATCGGGCTCATCGGGCTGGGATTGCGTTGGACGATCACTTAGGGCTGAAAGCCCGACCAGTTGCGGCGCATGTGCGCCCTAACCGAAGCAACTTGCCGGACCTTTGGTCCTAAAATAATCGGGGGAATCTAAGTCCCAGCCCGACGGGCTGGGCTAGGCAAGAAACGGGGCTTTGCCCCTAAACGCAACCACTGCAACTTCAAAACTCACGCGTCGAGTTGTGATTGGCATAAATTCACTCGCTCGCGCTCCATTTTGGATTGAGATTCGGTTTGCAAGTGCATGTTTCCCAAAAGTCCACTGAATTGAGGGCTTTGTGCAAAAATGCTGTTCCAAATCCTCAACTTAACCACGATCCAGAAATAAAAGTTTTTCTGTTTGGATTTCATCACTTTTCGCGGGTAAGCGATGACGCAAAAATGTGTCAAAAGAATTCGTACTCTAATTTGCGAATCGATACGCAGTAAAGGCTTGGAAATGACAGTAAAGAATCGATCTCAATCAAAAGCTACCAACGTCGACGGAAGAGAAGCTCGCATCGTCACGAGAATGCCGCTGCTCGACACAGGCGACGTCGAAGATAAGCGTCAGGAGATCTTGGATTACTTTCACGATTCGTTCACGCTCTACGAAAGCCTGTTCGAATGTCTCGCTAGTGATGAAGCTTTCTATCACCGTGCCAACAACTTGCGACAGCCATTGATCTTCTACTACGGTCACACGGCAGTGTTCTTTGTGAACAAACTGAACGTTGCGAATCTGATTGACCAGCGGATTGATCCAAAGATTGAATCGATGCTGGCCGTCGGCGTCGACGAAATGTCGTGGGACGATCTCAACGAGAATAACTACGATTGGCCGACGCCTGCCGAAGTGAAGGCTCACCGCGACGCAACGCGGGAAATCGTTGATCGCTTCATTCGGGATTGCGATTTTTCGATGCCGATCGACTGGAACAGTCCTATGTGGATTGTGTTGATGGGAATCGAGCACGAGCGAATTCATCTGGAGACTTCATCGATTCTGATGCGTGAGCTTCCGATCGAGATGGTCAAACCTCATCCGTTGTGGGGAGATATTTGTCGGGACAGTGGCGTGGCTCCGGAGAACGAATTGGTCTCCGTTGAGGGCGGAAAAGTTGAGCTCGGTAAATCGAAAGCGAATCCGATCTATGGTTGGGACAACGAGTACGGCTACAGTGCCGAAGAAGTTGATTCGTTTAAAGCGTCAAAGTATCTGGTTTCCAATGGCGAGATGCTGGAGTTCGTCGAAGCTGGAGGCTATGAAAACGAAGAGTATTGGACCGAAGAAGGTCGCGGTTGGTTGGATTTCAGCAACGCGAAGTATCCAGTTTACTGGCGAAAGAATGGTCCTTCGTTTCAGTTGCGGACCATGTTGGAAGTCATCGACATGCCTTGGAATTGGCCAGCCGAGATCAACTACTTGGAGGCAAAGGCGTTTTGCAATTGGAAATCGGAGCAAACCGGAACTCACGTGCGCATGCCGACCGAAGCGGAATGGCAACTGATGCGGAACCAATTGGACACGGACCAGCCGTATTGGGATTCTTCGCCTGGCAATTTGAATCTGGAGTATGAGTTTTCTCCCTGTCCCGTCGATCGCCATGAATTCCATGATGGATTGTTCGATCTGATAGGAAACGTGTGGCAATGGACCGAGACTCCGATCGATGGTTTCAACGGGTTCGAAGTGCATCCGACTTACGATGATTTTTCGACGCCAACCTTCGACGGGAAGCACAATTTGTTCAAAGGCGGCTGCTGGATCTCGACAGGCAATTACGCGATCAAGGATGCTCGATATTCGTTCCGTCGTCACTTCTTTCAGTATTCAGGATTGCGGTACGTCGAAGCCAATCCGCTTCCAGAGCCAGAAGTCAACGTGTACGAAACGGACATGATGATCGCCAAGTACATCGAATTTCATTACGGCGATTCACCTGTCGATTCCATTCCTGTGCCAAACTTTCAGGTTGCTTGTATCGACGAAGTTGTCAAACACCTCGATGGTCGACAAACGGGACGAGCTCTCGATATCGGTTGTGCTGCTGGGCGATCTTCGTTTGAGTTGGCAAAACATTTTGAGCACGTTGACGCGCTCGATTTCTCAGTTCGTTTGATTGAGGCGCCATCAAGTCTGCAGAAGTCAGGTATCCAACGCTACGTTTGTGCTGACGAAGGCGAGTTGAATCTGTATCGTGAAATTGACTTGTCGAACTTCGATGGTTATCGGGAAGTCAAAGATCGGATCGCTTTCATGCAAGGTGATGCGTGCAACTTGGTAGACAAGTTTTGCGACTACGATTTGGTGTTCGCTGGAAACTTGCTGGATCGACTCTACGATCCGGAGAAGTTTCTAAATTTGATCAAGGATCGTATTCGTGACGGTGGCTTGCTGGTGTTGGCATCTCCTTACACGTGGTGCGAAGAATACACTCCGCGGGATAAGTGGCTTGGTGGATTCAAGGCGCCGACTGGTGAAAGTTACACGACGCTCGAGGGCATTGAGCAGATTTTGACGCCCGAGTTTAAGCTGATTGGAACGCCGGTTGATATTCCTTTCATCTTCCGCGAGACTTCTCGGAAGTTCCAATACGATGTGTCGGAGTTAACGGTCTGGGAAAAACTGTAGTGCGTGGTTGCGGCTTCGAGCCGCAGCGATTGGACGTGTAGTTGCATGTAGCTCATGTGCACTTGCCGTCATTTAACGTAGGACGGGCACCTTGCCCGTCAGAATCGATTCGGCCAGCAAACCACAACCAACTGCCTCGTCACACCCATGCCGATCGAAATTCCAGACTACGTTCGCTTTCTGTCTGAACTTTACGTCACCGATGCGCCGGACGCATGCTTGTTGGCCGAGTATCCGTCGTCGAACAGCGATGATACGAAGTTTCAAAACAAAACGGAGTTCATTATTCATGATCCGTTTCCGCCGCCACCACGTGAGTTGCTAACGTCGCTAGGCCCTCATCATTTGATGTGTTGTTGGGGAGACCTGATTTCTGTGACATCGGAGATTGCTCCGCCAGCGGCGTTGCTGAAACATTGGAAAAAGTTGTTCGGGGCGGACGGTCTGCCGACATGGATCCCGTTTGAAGAAAGCGATGAATTCATCACGTTGTTTCCGCATCAATCGCTCACGGCGGAGCAGCAAGTCATCGATCCGGTCACGAATTATCAGCTCCACTCAAAGGAAGTCATCGAAAAGATCGATTGTCCTCAAGCCGCTGTATTAGACGCGGTTCAATTTCCATGCATCGTGAAGCTTAGCCACGGCTACGCTGGGTTGGGCAATTTCATGATTCACGACGAAGCCGATGAGAAGGCAATGCGTCGAGAGCTGGACAAACATTGGCCCGATGCGACGTTGGTAATCAATTCGATCATTGAAAACATCGTCGGCGACTACGGTGTCCAATTCTATCTCCGGCGAGACGGATCGATTGTGTGGTTAGGTCTCACGGAGCAACATTTCAACGAATCCAAACGCTGGTGCGGAGGAACCTATTCCAGCGAAATGCAAACGGAACTGATCGAACCTTTCGAGCCGATTGTCACCGCGACGGCAGCTCACTTGCACGCGGAAGGATGTTTCGGGCTCGTTGGAATCGATATCCTTCGAGACAAAGATGGGAAGTGTTTTCTGGTTGATGTGAATCCACGACCGACTGGAATCACTCCTTTTCTGATGGCTTCACGGATTTTCGATCAGGACCACTCTTTTGGTGAAGGGATCTATCAGGCAAGTTTTCGGTTTGCTGGCTCTTTGGAGGAATTGATCGCGGCGGCAGGTGCGTTCAAAGATTGCCAAGTCATGATTTTGAGCGCTTTTGAGGACGATGCGGCAGACAGAACGACGACGATCTGCCATATTTCCGTTTCATCAAAATCCCAATCGCGAAATCGCGAAATTCTGACCCAGTTAGCAACGCCTTGAACACCAAAGACCTGACGACTGGTTCCATTCCGCGTCACATTCGCGACCTTGCGTTGCCAGCCAGTATTGGGCTGTTTTTTCAGACGATGTACAACGTCGTCGATACTTACTACGCCGGACAATTTTCAGAAGTTGCGCTCGCTGCCGTCGGGTTGAGCTTTCCAGTTTTCTTGTTGGTCGTCGCTGCCAGCAGCGGACTGTCACGAGGTGCTGCTGGACTAATTTCCAACGCAATTGGAGCCAAATCGACTTCCGATCAGAAGCGATACATTTCACAGAGCCTTTCGCTAGGGCTGTTCCTTGCAGGCTTGCTGACCGTTGTTGGTCTATTCATCGCGGAGCCGATTTTTAGATTCCTCGGGGCTGAAGGTGAGTTCCTACGGCTCGCAAAAGCTTACATTTACCCGATCTTTCTGGGTAACGTGTTCTTTATTGTTGGCGGTGTCAGCAATGCTGTTCTGACGTCCAGTGGCGACACGAAAACTTATGGCAGCGTTTTGATCGTAGGATTTTTCTTGAATCTGATTTTTGATCCGTGGTTCATGAACGGAGGTTTCGGCCTCCCCGCGATGGGCGTTGCAGGAATCGCTTGGGCCACGGTGCTGATTCAGTTCTTTGGCAGCGTTTATCTTTTTTCCACGATTGTCCGCCGCGGGCTATTGGAGATCGGAGAATTGAAGTCCATGATTCCGAACTTCAGGACGTGGTGGGAAATTGCCGTGCAAGCTCTGCCAGCGACGTTCAACATTATGTCGATCGCAATCGGCTTCTTTGCGATCAACTGGTTCTTGGAGCGATATGGCGTCGAAGCGGTAGCGGCTTACACAGCGACGACTCGGATCGAACAGATCGCGTTGATGCCCACATTTGGCTTGTACGCGTCGATCATGGCGATGGTCGGGCAAAACAACGGAGCCGGAAAAATTGCTCGCATCAAAGAAACGATGTGGAACTGTAACGTTTTTGGCGTCTCGGTGAATCTTGTGATGGCCAGTCTAATGTTTCTATTTTCTCGACAGCTAATGGATATCTTTACCGATGACCCGGAAGTGATCGAACTTGGCGTGACGTGTCTAAATGTAATGGCTCCGATTCATTGGTCTTACATTTTGTCAGCGACACACATCGCGATGCTGCAAGCCTTAAAGCGGCCGATGTATGGATTCTTCGAAGCCATCACGCGAAAAATTGTCTTGCCGTTGCCGATCCTATGGTTGTTGGTTGTCCTGTGGAACCAAGACATCGTTTGGATCTGGTACTGCAATGCGGCGATCAATATCGTGGTGACTTGCGTGACGATCTTCTATGCGTGGAGAGTCTTGAACAGCCTTCCGGATGAGCCCGTTTTCGCTGATCGCTGATGCGGCGATCCCAATTCAAGCCCGATGCGTAATGGGATATCACATAGTTTGGTTTGTCCGTGCAAAACCTAACCCGACGCGTAAGCTGCACCTCGCTCACGCTTTTTAAAGTTGCACTATATCGGCCCATCCCGAAGGGATTTAAGCTAGTAGCCGGTGATAAGCGCAGCGCCATCACCGGATTCGGTCGACAGCAAACATGATCCCGAAGGGATCACAGCGGGCGTTTGCTGCGATCCCTTCGGGATCGAATCGTGCATCCTTGTGGGTCCGGAGGTGGTCGCTACGCTCGACCTCCGGCTAATGGCTGAAATTCCTTCGGAATAAAAATGTCTGCAACTTCAAAACTCACACTTCGGGTTACGATTGGCAGAATCAAATTGCGTAACTCTCCGAATAGCCGAGCCTTGCGGGAGTCCGCTAATCGAGGCCCAGCGGAAATGCCTCTCGGAATTCGCGTTTCAGTTTCTCGAACCCTGTGAACTTTTTGGTCCAACCTGCCTTGATCGCGCTGACCATCACTCCGAGCATGAAACAGGCGAGCCCGACGCCGACGAATTTTGCCAAACGTTCATTGCTTTGCCCGACTGAAAACTCAAGCAACGGAGAAGCAGCCAGTAGACATGCTCCGAAAGAAACGGCTGCCGATGAAAGATGCAATCGGCTCCTAGCGAATATGGAAATTGCGAGTCCGGCCGCCCCAAGTGCACAGACATATCCTGAGGCCACCATTGCGTATTGCGGACGAAGTAGCACGCTAACGGCGACTAGGCTTGCGATCATCGGGAGTGAAAACGCCAACATGATCTTTAGCTGTTTCGCGAACAGGCCGCTGAAGATACATACAATCAGACACGCGCAAAGCAACAGGAAGTTTAACGCCATGACTGCTTCGGTGCCGCTAAGCACCGAAAGCGGTTCGAACGAATCTGCGAGCCACGGAGTCGTTAAGTTGGCTGCCGGCACGCTGACGCAAGAACTCGCCAAAAACCAACTGCTGCCTTGAAAGAATCTCTCATACGAAGCGACACTCCAAGCCGCCAGAATCAAACAGGGCCACGTTTGAACAAAAGTGAACTCGGAAACCAGTTCTCCGTTAGGCTGCATCATGCTCGCACCGAACAGCGACAACACGAGGAACGCTCCTGCGTTTTCGACGCCGTCGAGCCAGACAACCAAGTACATTCCAACCACGACCAATGTCGTCATCCAAACTGGGGAACCAATCTCCGCCGAGATCTGGTCATAGAATGCCGTGTTGGAGAACATCGGCCACGCAACGGCAAGTGCAATGGAGCATGGCATCAGCAACATTGAAAAGAATAGGAGCTCTTGATCTTTTTCGGCGGATCCAATTTCGAACAGCAGCCATGTGACCGAAAGAGAGATTGGGACAAACATCCACGTGCCCAACATGCCATTGGCTGGAGTCGGGTCAAATGAAAGTCCCATCATCACGGTGCGACCAATCAGTCCGATGATCGCAAGTACAAAAATTGAATACGGATAAAGCGGCCAGCGCCACGGCGTACCATTTTTTGCTGCGTATCGTTTTGTTTTTCGAATAGACGGAATCAGCGAAAGGATTGCTAGGCTTACAACGAACGGAAACAACAAAATGATGAATCGGCGGTCAAGTTCTGGCCACACCGACTCCTGCATTGAAAACAGGTAAGGAAAGAAAAAGCTTGTCGCCAACATCGCGTATAGTGGCAGCCTGAATAATGCTCGGAAGCGAATGCCCAGCGTCCACACCAACGACTCCGTGATCACGATGGCGAAAGCGAATCCCGCCAAGGCCAACGAAATGGCTGTCGCGGGATTCGTGACGAACAATCCATCGATGCTGGCCGACAACGCCATGAACAGTAGCAGCAACACCATGAAGATTGAACGCGCGTCGTCCCACACTCTTCCGAATCGAACGATGACCCACGCGGTTAACGCCAGTAACGTTGCATATCCGACGAATAGGCTGGCTAGGAACCACGGATTTGTCGCGAAGCTCGCTTCTTTCAAAGAAACGTGGAAGCCGTAAAGAATGACTGCTGCACTGATCAGATAAAAAGGATTGTGGTTGTAAAGAAATTTAACAAAGCCTGGCCCCTTAACGTCATGCATCTTGCGCTCCTCGAGGAAGGTGAATTCCCGAGTCCACGAACTTGATGGGGCGCGATACGTAGTTGTTTAGCTTAAACGATAACCAATCGCCATCGAGATTGCGGGCTCAGTCGGAAGGAGAAGTGTCGAGCGACGAAGTGTTAGTAATCTCTCAGTTGAACTTCCTACGCCGGGGACAGCGAAATTGTTCGCCGTTTTGCTCAAGAACAAATTCTTCACGCTACGTCGCAGTATTTGAAGCTTCTGTTTCTTCGCAATCGATGGTTGGCTTAGAACAAATTCCGCAAACGGATTCGCCGTCTTCGTTCGTCATGTTGGCGATGCCTCCGCAAGAACCAGTGACTGGCTTGTTGTTGAAAATTGCGCCAACCGCCATGCCCAGAATCATCAAACAAAAAACCACAAACGTGGCGATGAACACAGGCAAGATTTCACTGCGCGATGATTTCCTTGGCTTTGATTCTTCTTCGTCGGCAATGGTCTGTATCGTTTTTTCAGCTTCCCCAGCAACTGGAAAATCTTGAGACGCATGGGTGACATGTGGCAAGCCGTCATTAGAATCGCTCCGCGAAATCATAAGCAATGGGCTGCCAAGTTTTTCACACAGTTCAGTTCCCTTTTCGCGCCCCATGACCATCACGGCGGTTGCCAGTGCATCGGCAGTCATGCAATCGTCTGCGACAACGGATGCGATCGCCATTTTGTGTTTTACCGGTCGCCCTGTTTTAGGATCAATCGTGTGAGAGTAACGTTGTCCGTTGATGTCGATGAAATTCCGATAGTCTCCAGATGTTGCGACAGCTTTGCCAGACAATTCGACGACTCGATGAGAACGCTCAGTATCGGCGAGGCCCGTTTCGCTGTTGGGTTTTTCTATGCCGACATTCCAAGGACCGCCTGCCGCTCGCTCTCCACTTGTTGTCACTTCGCCACCCACTTCAACCATGAAGTTTTCATAGCCAAGTTGTTTCAATGAACGGCCGACTCGATCAACGGCGTAACCTTTCGCGATGGCGGACAAATCAAGTTGGGCTTTCGGATTCCGTTTTCGAAGTGCGGGCGGATCGGAGCGGACTTCTATGTTTTGATAGCCGACCAGATCCATTAGTTCTTTGATCCGTCCATCGGAGGGCAGTTCCGGTTTGACTTTTTTGTTGGGGCCAAAATTCCAAGCTTTGACTAGCGGCCCAACGGTAGGATCAAAAGCGCCGTCGGTAAGCTCACAGATTTCCAAAGCTCTGCCGACAACAGTAGCTGTCTCCTCGTCAACGCTCTGCCATTCGCTCGAGTCAGCGCGATTGAATTTGGAAATGTCTGAGTCTTCCAGATAGGTCGACATCAGTTCGTTGACTCGCTGCAGCGAATCGTTGACTGCTGACTGAACCGCTTTCAATTTTTTCACTTCCGAATCTTCGGTCACAACGAGGACTTTGAATGGGATTGGTCCCATCGTTCGGCCGCGGACTTCGATCGACTGTTGAGCGCTGCAGAGCGAATGGGAGAGCAGAAACGCAACGAGAAGTGGAGCGATACGTTGGATGCGAAAAGGCATGACGAGCCGGGTTGCTGAAGTTAGGTTCACGGAGCACTCATTGTAATTCGATGAGACGGTGGACTAATCGATTCTATCGGTGCGATCGGATGATTCATCGCATATCGTCAAAGTTTACTAAGGCTGTAGACTTTGTTACCGAACGCCGAAAATGATAGCATCACCCCTGAAGCAATTGATACCCTGCGAGCAACTCCATGAGCGAAGAAATCGAGAAACCTGTTGACCCAGAGATGTCAGACTTCAAACGTGCTCGGAAAAATCGTACCGAGTCCAGTTTGCAGAGTCCTCTTGAGACATACCTTCGGGAAATCAACGAGACTCGATTGCTTACCGCAGACGAGGAAAAGGAACTTGCTCGAGCGATCGCCAAGGGTGACGTTCAGGCGAGGGATCGTATGGTTCGAGCTAACTTGCGATTGGTTGTGAACATCGCTCGGGGATACACCAGCAAAGGTCTTGGTCTGCAAGATTTGATCGAAGAAGGTAACCTCGGTCTGCTGCGAGCCGTCGAAGGTTTCGATCCGAATGTTGGTACGCGATTCAGTACGTACGCAAGTTACTGGATTAAGCAGTCGATCAAACGAGCTTTGATTAACTCAGCGAAGACGATTCGAATTCCGGCCTACATGGTCGAGTTGCTTTCTAAGTGGCGTCGGGCCACGATTCGATTGACCGAAGAGCTTCGTCGCAATCCGACTCCCGAAGAGATCGGCCGTTTGTTGGGATTGCCGAAACGAAAGCTTCCAATCATCAAGAAAGCCATCCAGATCTACAATGCGACTCCGCAAACAGATCAGCCTGACGGCGGTTGGACGTTGAGCGAAATGGTGATGGATGATCGAATGCGTTCGCCAGAAGACGAGCTGATTGAGACTGATGTGATGAAGCACATCAAGACGATGATGGGTGACCTCGATGAGCGTGCTGCGGCGGTTCTGCGAATGCGTTTTGGCTTGGAGGGTTTGGAGCCACACACATTGAAGGAAATCGGCGAGAAGCTTGGGTTGACTCGTGAACGTGTTCGGCAGATCGAAACCGAAACGCTAAAGCGGTTGGGCGATGGCTTGCGTGATCCTCACGACATGGAAATCTCGATGCCGTTCTAAAAGTTGCGGTGCGAGAAGTTGCATGGATTTGATTTGTCCATGCAAATCCTAACCCGATGCGTGAGTTTCGAAGTTGCAGTGTTTAGTGCTGAAAGCACGGCATGTTCTAGCCATGGACGCAAGTCCATGGAAAACGTTGATGCATTAATCGGTAGTCCTGAAAGGACGGCAGGAAAATTGCGGTCGTGCAAAGCTTGGCTTCTGCCGTGCCTTCGGCACTCCGCGGCGACTCATGAACCGTAACCACGGACTTGCGTCCGTGGCTAATACATGTCGTCACTTCGTGACTGAAAATGTGCAACTGCACCTCGCTAATGCGTCGGGTTGCGACTGGTAGTATCAACTTTCGTTACTTCCCGAATGACGGAGTCTACTTCATCAAAGGAAGGCGATAGCAGGCTGCTTCTTCGTCTGAGCGTACCAAAACGAGGTCGTTGTAGATCGCCAGTGTGTTCCAACAAGTGCCGCTGATCGTGTCGATCGATCCAAGTTCGCGATATTCGTCGGGCGTGGCTTCAGCCAAGGCAAGCTTTCCGTTTTCAGCGTGAATCAAAAGTTTGTCACCGACGAGCAACAGTTGTCCAGTTCCAAACCCGCGACGTCTCCACTTCTTCTTGAGCGTTTTCGCATCGACGCATTCGACGAAACGATCTGAGATCGCGTAAGCATGACCATCGTAGATTACCGGGTTGGAGAACTTTGTTTTTAAAGCTCGAGGATCACGTGCCTCGGCTACCGGCTTCAGATTGCCATCGGAGTTTTCGAAAGTGATCACTTGGGCCCCGGTTGAGTATCCTTTGGAGATCATGATCGAGTTCTCATCGATGACGGTGACTTGTGAACAGTTGGCTGCTGCCGAGCTATCGCCTGGCCAAGGGAAAGACCAGAGTTCTTCACCGGTTGCTGGATCGTGGGAGACGCAGTGATCTTCTGCGATCAGAAGAATCTGCCGAACGCCACCAACGGTCGCCATAATTGGAGATCCGTAGGCCACCATTCGCTTACCACCGCGCCAAACTTCCCTTCCGGATTTGATATCAATCGCGATCAGCGTCGCACCGTCGGGCGAAACGAATTTCTCCGTCACACCGCCTTTTGAATCATTGCCTTCAATCGCAGAATTCGCGATGCCGCCGGCGGAAGTGATCAGAAGATCGTCAACGATCAGCGGAGACGGTGACCGACCCCAGATCAGCGTCGAGTTCTCTTGCGAGAATGCAAGACCGCGATTGTTGGTTTGAGAAACCTGTTCGATTCCAACGGCTGCCGGCACGTCGAATGACCAAATGAGAGAGCCATCCTCTCCATTGAGGCAATCGATGACGCCCGTGCCGCTGGTTGCGTAAACTTTGCCCTTATGGATCGTTGGAGTCGCTCGTGGTCCAACTCTTCCGAAGCCACGAAAGTCCTCATGTCGCCGCGCAACAGAATAGTTCCAAACGGTATTGCCAGTTTCGATTTCGTAGCACACTACGCATTCCAAGTCGTCGCGTTGTTCCTGCGTGATCGCGAAACCATTGACGATCGCGAAGCCCGACCAAGCGTCTCCGACTGGTTGCTTCCACAATTCCTTCGGTTGGACTTTGTTCCAATCGTCGAGCGCGACGTTCTCTACACGACCGTTTCGGTTGGGACCGAGGAATTGAGGAAAGTCAAATTCAGTGGTCGCTTCCAGTCTGGATGTCGACGACTCCGCGGCTTTTGCCACAATTGCTTTCTTGCCACCCCAGAATCGTGGCTCGAATCTTTCAACATTCGCGTTGCCGCCGAAAATTGGCTGAAACAGAACCATGAAAGCGATTGGAGCAACGAAACAGATCAACGCCAGGAATGTCGCCAAGTTAAAGCTGCGTGCTCGACGTAGAAGATACCAGCCTCCGATCAGCAACATCGCCACCATCGGCAGTCCAAGGCTCGCAAGATTTTTCACGCCCGGATCAAGGTTGACCGCTTCTGCAAGAAAGTCATCGAATACATTTAGAACGACCAACATTGCCGTGACGACAACGATCACAACCCAAGGAAAAAACGTTTTGGGTCGCGCGGAGGTAACTTGTTCTGAATTTGATTCAGATTGATCAGTCATCACTTCGAACCGAAAAGAGTGAGGGGAAAATCCCAGTTTAGCGGCATCGCTGAAAACTTAAACAGACGGTTCAACGCGTTCAGCACGCCAATCTTTCGCAGTAGCCGTGCCCAGCGTCAAAACGGCTCATTTTCATCGGTTGGAATGGCCGCAATTGAATACAGATCCAGCGTTAGTAGTTAGTGTCTGTCTGCAAAGTCGTTTGGCGTTTTGAAACGCGGGTTGAAATCAAAAAAAATTCCTTGAAGAATCGAACCAAATTGATGGTTCGCGCGTTGAATTGTTGTTCCTACACGACAAATCACGCAAAACTTC
>CALLUY010000077.1 GCA_938010615.1 uncultured Pirellulaceae bacterium
ATCGCCAAAGCAAACGGATTGTTCGCACTAGCCTTTTCCGCGGTGACGTAGCTGATCGAGTGCAACAGCGCCGATGATAATTCCGCCGATAACCATTTCCTGAACCCATTTTGGCCAGCCCATTTGTTGGCCGCCCATGTATAGGACTCCAATCATGGTGGCACCAACGAGACTGCCCAGGATCGTGCCTTCGCCTCCCATTAAGCTTGCGCCGCCAATGACAACGGCGGCAATAACAAACAGTTCGTAGGAAATGGCAGATGTAGGCTGGCCGATATCGCCTTGATAAGAATAAAGCATCAAGCCGGCCAAACCGGAAAAGAATCCGGCGATCATGTAGACGATGATTTTAGTTCGAGCGACTGGAACACCACACAGGCGAGCCGTCTCTTCGTTTGATCCAATGGCGTAAACATGACGTCCAAAGCGAGTGTACCGCAGCAATATCGCCGCTCCTATAGAAGCGATCAGCAAGATCCAAATGCCGGGCGGCAGCAACATCCAAGAATTTTCTTTATTGGTAATCGTTGGATCCATCAGCGAACTGACCCATGATTCAGGCGGATAGATATCTTTCTCGTCGGAGATCCCTTTTGCCAAACCACGAAACAGCCCCATCGTCCCGAGCGTAACGATAAAGGGTGTAATCCTCAGACCGACCACCATTAGGCCGTTTGCCATTCCAGCGAGCGTGGCCAGCGCGACGCCTCCGATGACGGCGAGCACTGGCAGCATGATTGGGTAACTTTCGAGCAAATAGGCTTCTGCTTCGGTGCGCATATCCAGCACCCAAGCAGTCCCCACGACGGTCAGCGCGATCATCGAACCGACCGAAAGGTCGATTCCAGCGGTGATGATGACGAGCGTCATGCCAAGCGAAGCAGCAGCGTAAACGGCGCTCTGTCGCGCGATGTTTTCAAGGTTTCGCGGTGTATAGAACTTTCCATCTTCAACGGCAATCGCGAAGAACGAAAAGACCAACAAAAGAGCACCGAATCGCCCGAGCGCGTTGACCCATCCAGAGTTCCAAATGGAAGGTTTCGGTTGGTTGATCAAGTCTGACATATTTAGTTCTGCTGTGTGTTTGTAGGCACGTCTGTCTCAGACTTGCACGCTGTGGTTTGTTCCGGCCTAGGACAGACCGGACTACTTCTACTCTTGACCCGTTGCGACCATCATCAGTTTTTGTTCGTCCCACTGCTCGACCGATCGAGAAGCACTAAGGCGTCCACGATCCATCACGGCAATCTCGTCACAGATACCGAGCAGCTCGGGTAAATAGCTGCTGATCAACAGCACCGCTTTCGGTTTACGCCCCGTTGCGGGATCGCCAGAAGCGAGGTCGTCGATCAGTTTGTAAATTTGAGCTTTCGATCCGACATCAATTCCGCGAGTCGGTTCGTCGAGCAAAAGTAAATCAACGTCGGCGTGCAACAATCGTGCAATCGCAACTTTCTGTTGATTGCCGCCAGAAAGCGCCGAAACGGGTTGCCCCGGACCGGCACATTTGACTTCGACTTTTTCGATCCACTGTTTCGATGTCTGTTGTTGACGAGATGGAAATACGAATCGGCCGATGCCAAGTCCGTCAAGTTTCGGAAGCGTGATGTTGTCGGCGATCGAAAGGTTCAGTGCGAGTCCTTCCTGCTTGCGGTCTTCGCTGACCATTCCGACTCCGGATCGCCAGCGTCTGGCGGGCTTTGCTATGCCGCTGAAGTTTCCGATCGAGATCTGACCGCTTTTAACTTTGTCCAACCCAAAGATGGCTCGCATCATTTCGGTTCGCCCTGCCCCGACCAGTCCAGCAATCCCAAACACCTGACCGCGACGAACCTTCAGCGAAGCGGATTTTGGTTTTACGCCGCCAGTAAGTTCGCTAACGTCCAGCACGACTTCACCGTCTTGAGAACGTGCCGACCGAGGGTAAAGATCGCTGACTTCGCGGCCTACCATCATCGCCACAATTTCGTCGGCTTGGACATTGTTGGTCATCTTCGAACCAACGGACTCTCCGTCGCGAAGAATCGTGATGCGGTCACTGATCTCTTTGACTTCTTCGAGGAAGTGCGAAATGTAGATGATCGAAATGCCTCGTGCTTTCAATCGATTGATCAACGCGAACAATTGCTCGATATCACCACGTGTCAAACTACTGGTGGGCTCATCGAGCACCAACACTTGGCAGTCGAGTGCAATCGCACGTGCGATCTCGACCATTTGCTGTCGCGCGAGCGAAAGGTCTCGGACTTCCGTTTTCGGGTCGACATCGCCGAGCCCGATTTCGGTTAGCGCGTCGCTGGCTCGTTTCTTGATCTCGCCCCATTTGATAAACGGACCTTTCGTTGGTTCGACTCCCAGGAGAATGTTTTCCATCACCGAAAGGTGCGGTGCGAGCGAGAGTTCCTGATAGATCATCCCCACGCCAGAGTTGCGTGCGTCCAGCGGATTCCGAGGTCTGTACGCTTTGCAATCAACCCACATTTCGCCCGAATCTGATTGGTGAGCACCAGAGAGCACTTTCATCAACGTACTTTTCCCAGCGCCGTTTTCGCCGACCAAGGCCAATACTTCACCGGGAAGAACTTCAAGGTCGACCTGCCGCAGCGCACGGGTTGCCCCGAAGCTTTTGCTGATCCCCGCCATTTTCAGACGCGGGGCATCTTTGGTTGGTTCTGACATCGTTTCGTTGGAGGTTTACTCCAGTCCAACCAACTTGCGAATGGCTTCTTCGTTTTCAAGTCGATCAGCAGTCACCAGTTCGACGCCGGTGTCAACTTCCTTCTCGACGCTTTCACCTTTGAGGTGCTTCACGATCGTTGCAACGGCAAGGTAACCCATCTTTTTTGGATCCTGTGAAACGAGTGCTTCGATTTCACCAGATCGAATTCCTTGAATCAACTTTGGAGAAGTATCAAACCCGATGAAAGTTGCTTTGACTTCAACGCTACTTTTGCGAAGGTCATCCAGAGCGGCTGCCATTCCCAAAGCAGCGGTCAAGTTGCATGCGAAAATTCCATCAAGCTCAAGCTTGCCGTCTTTGACGAAACCTTCGAGTGTATTCGATGCCGTTTTCTTACAGCCCGCAACGGTACCGTCTTCAGGATAAGGATCCGCAACGATTTTCATGCCAGCAGCCTTGACCGCGTCCATGAAGCCCTTCGCACGGTTCTCAGTACTGGCGGTTCCCTGAACGTAACGAAGAACCAAAATTTTCTTTTCGCCGGCACCGATTTTCTCAACGAGGTAATCACCACCGAGTGCTCCACCGGAAACGTTATTGGTCGCCACGAAGGCAGTGTGCTTGTCACCGTCCAGGCCCGAATCAAAAACGACGACCGGAATGTTTGCATCCACAGCACTGGCAACTGGTTTTGCGGTTGCTCGATTGTTCAGGGGAGCAACGGCCATTCCGTCGACGCCAAGGTTGATCATGTTTTCGATGATCTTGTTTTGTTCTGCGATTTCCATTTCGGTCAGCGTGCCTTCCCATTTCAGGTCGACGTCCAGCTCTTTGGCTGCGTCACGAGCGCCCTGTTCGACTGTTTCCCAAAACTCACCGCCGGTGCTTTTGGGGATCGCTGCGATGACGAGCTTTTTTTCGCCCGCTGCCCCATCACCTTTGGCTGTGGCTTTTTCGTCGCTTGAACAGCCGATGGTTCCAAGAAGAAACAGTAACAATAACGGAAGAGTTGTGAGCGAAAAACGCTTCATCAATACACCTGCTTAAAACTTTTGAGTGGGAGATTTTTGGCGAACATTCAGTTTAGTACCTTTGACATTGAACCGGAACATCCGCGATCGGCTGATCTCGTAAGGTACCGATAGTTCCGACTGACTTGGGCAATTAGCTGCATTGCTAGATCGATCCCTGCATTGACGTCGACCGAGCCTGAAGAGCAATGCTGGCGGTTGGAAACGGCCGCAAAAAGCGGAATTTGCGGTGTTTTACCGCTCAAGGCAAATCTTTTGCGTTTTTTCCAAAGATCCGTTGGGCTGCCGCGAATTACTAGTCTGACAGGCGATTCTTTCCCATTGTGGGCAAGCAGAATCGCAAGAGTTTTACTTTCGGTTACAAACGGAGCCACGAAGAATGAAAAAGTTAATCCTTGGTGTAGTTGGTATTGGGATGGTTGCTGGGCTATTGTTCGGTAGTAACTTGATGCCTTACGCACAAACAGCTTATGACAAAGCCAGTCGCTCAATTGAGCAACAGGTTCCAATTTCCTTCCAGATCGACGCTGCCAAGAAACAGCTAGAAAACATCGGTCCAGAAATCGACGACATGAACTTGCAGATCGCGAAAGAGAAAGTTTCGATCAAGAAGCTGCAGCAATCTCTCGAGCGACAAGAGGATTCACTCGAAAAGAGCCGCGGCGAAATGCTAACGTTGCGTTCGCACATCGATTCTGGTGACGAGTTCTACGTTGCCGCAAACTCGAAGGCTTACACGACTCAACGAGTCAAAGAAGAGCTTCGAACACGTTTGGCGATTCACAAAACTGCCACTGCGACGATGGAAAAGGACGGAAAAGTCTTGGAGCTTCGCGAGAAGTCACTCAACGCAGCGATGGAGCGGCTTGCAGAAGCACGTTCTCAGAAAACCGAACTCGCACTTGAGATCGAGCATTTGACGGCTCAGAATCGCATGAACGAAGTGGTTAAAACTGCCAGCAAGCTGGACCAGTTTGACAACAGCCAACTGGCTCGAACTCGCGGCATGATCGAAGACATCAGTGCCCGTCTGGAAACAGAGCAGGAAATGATGAGCATGATGCCGACTCACTTCGGTCAGATTCCAGTCAGCAGCGATTCTTCAATCGCCGACTCGGATGTGTTGAAGGACATGGACGCTTTCTTCGACCAACAGGATGCGAAGAAAGCTGAAAGCAAGAAGGAAGTTTCAGGCGAAGAGCTTGTGTCTTTCGAAAGTTAAACGCAAATAACGCGAACCAACCGAATTGTAACTGAGTGGTTTCCGGGGGCCTCTGTTTCGACAGAGGCCCTTTTTGCGTTCGCGCGTGGTTGTGGGCTTCCCGTCACAATCGTCTTACAAGTCAATCTTGCGAGTTTGCCGTTTGTGGAACTTCAATCTCAAAGTCCTGACGTCGATACATGCAGACTCCGTCTTCAGTGCAGACGTTATACAAGGCAAAACCTTTGACCGAGCATTTGTCTGCTTTACCGACAAGGATATCGAACTCCAGCGATCGATTCTCTTTTGAGTCCGGCTGGTTCGGGTTGTCAAACGTCAGAAGGTGCTTCGACAGCTTCGCACCTTCGGACTCGATCCAAACTGTAAGCGGAGTCGACTCATTATTCCATTTGGCGCCCTTGGGAACGAGACGCATATGGATCGTCGCTGGTTTCTCCGCTTCGACGTAGCCGGGAACCATCGTGGATTCGATCAAGATGAACGTTCCACCGTCACGGGAAACTTCTTCGGTCGATTCTGGCTTCGCATCCTCATTCGAATAATTTGGCGTTGAGCGATTCGCCAATTCAGATTGAGTCAAATCAACAGTAAGGGCAATAGGTGTTTCACCTCGTTCCTTGATCTCCTTGATCGCCGTGCCAACCCAATCGTAAAACGGATAGGGCTTCTGAAGTCGAGGGCCATATTGTTCGATACGGCGTCGCCAAATGTACTGACCTGGATTCGAATCCAAAGCCATCGTCCAATACTTCGAAGCCATATCAAAGTCGGCGTCATCGTGAGAATGTTCGTCGTATCGTTGGCGGTATGCCGCGCCCAAGCGAAATAGAATCGTTCCGTTGTTTGGATTCTTTTCTAATGCAGCTTTATAAGCTTCAATGGCTTTGTCATGGCACTTCATGCCGCTATCGCGAAACAGCATTTCTTGATCGCCCAACATGCATAGGTTCTCAGCCGTTGGATCCTCTTCGGCAAGCTCTGCGAAGTTTGTTTCTTTTCCCATGACAGGCGACGCGGTTTCGGGGGCATCGAACTTCGTTTTAAGGAACTTCGCGAGACCGTTGGGTCGAAGCTTTGTGTTCTGCACAATGCCGTACTCATCGATCCCAATGAAGATCGGCACGACGGCAGCGCCTAGCTTCGTGATCGAATCCTGAGCGATTGGGAAATCGTATTGCTTCCATTGTTTGTACAGTTTTGTTCGTTCGGAGTGCTGTTCCTGAACGACGCCGAGAACGGCAAGATTTTCTGGAGCAAGTTCTTTAATCGTTGCGTGCCACACGGGCACCATCTTGCGACAACCAGCTCACCAACTGGCGAAGTGCATCAGCAACACTTTTTTGCCACGATAGTCCGACAATTGAATGGGGCTGCCGTCATCGATCGAAGGCAGGATGAAATCAACGTGCGGTTGTCCAACCTTTGGTGCGTAGCTGGCAGTCTGAGCACGTGACTCATTTGCCAACAGAGTGATCACAGCAAATGCAAAGAAGATTGCTGGCGCGGTAGTGTGAGTTCGAATCATGGTTCTATCCCGAGAAAAGTTATTGCGGGATTATCACCACGAAAGTCGCATAAATGCAAATCGCAGAGACTGATTCTTGTGACAAAGCCAATGAAGTGTGAGACGTTTGGCCTTACAGAGCCCTAATCCAACGGAAAGTATTCAACGGGGATTCGTTGGCGGACCGATTCGAGATGCTTTTCAAACGCTGCGTTAATCTTGTTGTTCTTAAGTCGCTTCTTGATTTCAAGTTGAGCTTCGGTGAACGGAGTGTACGAGGCTTCATTGCGATCGAGGACTCGGACGATGTGATAACCATCGCGGCTCTCGATGATGTCGCTCAGTTTTCCGATCGGCAATGTGAAGATCGCGTTGTCGATTTCTTTTAGAACCAAAGCTCCTTTGCCAGTCCAGTCGTGCTGGCCGCCTTGGGATGCGCGAAATCCATCAGAGCTCTTCTTCGCAGTCGCGGCAAGGTTGGCTCCGTAGATGATTTGGTTTCCAATCTCGGCAATTTTCTTTTTCGCTGCAGTCCGCGATTCCGATTTGTCAAACCGAACCATGATCTGCTCCCATTTCGCCTTGGCCCGAATGGCGTACTTTTCCTTGTTGGCCAAGTATTCGTCAAGCATTTCTTGGTGTGTCACGGTTTGATCGATGTTCAAACTCTGTTGCACAAACTGGCGCGACAGCTGATCTTTTGCCCAAGCCAATCGGACTTGTCGTAGCGAAGATCCTTGCACCCGAAGGTTGCCGTCGAACTCGGTAATGTTTTTGACGCCCGAGCTCTTGATCATGTCCGGTAAAACCTGCTCGTTAAAGATACCGGAGGCTTGCTTCACAAGGTCGTCAACACTTGCTCCTTCGGGGAGCTTTCCCAACGCGTCGACGTAGAGCAATTTTTGATCGACGAATTTTTTTGTCATCGCTTTCAAAATTCGTTTTCGCTGAATCTGTTTGGCAGATTCGGGCGCTTGAGGGATCTTGGCCTCGATGATTTGATTGGCTTCGAACAGCATATCGCCGACAAAAATTGGCTCACCGCCGACAAGGGCGACGACTCGACCAGGTTCGAAATGTTTTAGCGATTCCGACTTGGTTGTCGTTGTGCTTGAAGGCAGAGAAGCGACGCGAACGCCGTCCTGTTGCTGGGTGACCGGCTCGATCGCCGTCGCTAGTTGAATCTTATCGGGCGAATCAACAATGTCTGAATTTGGTTTGAAGTCATTCTGTTCTTCTGATCGGTCGCGAACAATCGATCGCTGATGATTCCACGAAACGGAGCGCTTGTCTGACCTGGTGGAGCCAGATTTAGGAAGTCGCTCACCAATCGAACCAGGCGAGAAACTTGGCGGAACATAAGTTTCGCTGAAGTCCGGTTTCTTTGCCGCAGGCTTGAAGTACGGATCGGGCGTTGGTTCCGAGGACTGAGCTTCGACATGAGACGCTGTCAGCAGACAAACGCCAGCACAAATCGAAACGCGAAAGATAGATTGATAGACTTTTGCCGAAGCCATGGATTCGCCCTGATAGCAAAAACTGGAGAAAATACCGCGCGACCGTACAGATGTTGGCAGCGGTACGCAATAGAATCCTGAAGGTTCGAGGAAATTTCAGCAACTCGCAATACAAGCCCGAAGCGCAAGCGAGTGGTCGTTTTGCATCCGAGCGAGCCCGCGAGCCCGTGGGTTACGTTGGTTAGACCACTCGCTTGCGCTTCGGGCTTGTATTTCAACGATTACGCTAGAACTTAAGCGTTTTCTAGCAGCGATTTCACAAGTGATAGCAACTTGCCCGGCGCGATCTTCCCCGACTTCAGCGTCACCATGGCCGTATGGTCATCAATGATCCGAATCATCGGACGCTCTTTGGAGAGCCGTTCCATCCGTGGACGGACGGCGTAATTGAGCACCAGATATTTGTCTCGCAGTTGAATCGCGTCGATCTGCCAAGACGCCGCCAATAGTTTGATCTCGGAAGCCGCCAGTAAACGTTCGACCGATTTCGGTAACGGACCAAAGCGATCCGCCAACTCTTCCCGAACTTCACCGATGTCGTCGAAACTTTCCAGACGTGTAAGTCGACGATAGAGGTCCAGTTTCTGTCGTCGATCCGGAACGTACTCGTCGGGGATGAAGGCGGAAATTGGCAAATCCACGTCGACCTGAATCGAGAGCTTTGCCGGCATTTCCTTGAGTTGTCGCACCGCTTTCTCCAACAGTTGGCAGTACATCTCGTAGCCGACCGTTGCGATGTGGCCCGACTGCTGAGTTCCTAGCAAGTTTCCCGCCCCGCGAATTTCTAGGTCTCGCATTGAAATCTGAAAGCCAGCACCCATTTGTGAAAACGTTTCGATCGCTTGCAGTCGTTTCGCTGCCGTCGGATTCAGATGCTTGTGCGGTTGCAGCAACAGGTAGCAATACGCTTGGTGATGGTAGCGGCCAACGCGGCCTCGAAGCTGGTGCAGATCCGAAAGGCCGTAGCGATCTGCTTCGTCGATGAAGATCGTGTTCGCATTGGGAATGTCGAGGCCGCTTTCAACGATCGTTGTCGCCAACAGCACGTCGAACTTACCGGCGATGAAGTCGCTCATCACCTTCTCGAGTTCCAGTTCGTCCATCTGCCCGTGGCCGACTTCGATGGAAGCCTCAGGAACCAGTTCCCGAAGTTTCTCTTTCAAAATGTGAATGTCTTTGACTCGGTTGTGAACAAAGAAAACCTGTCCGCCCCTGGCCAGCTCGCGAAGGATCGCCGAACGCACAACTTCGTTGTTGAAACGCATCACTTTTGTTTCAACCGGAATTCGATCTTCGGGAGCCGTCTCCAGATTCGCGATATCGCGAACTCCGACCAATGACATATGCAGCGTTCGCGGAATCGGAGTTGCCGACATGGTCAAAATGTTGACTGTTGAGCGAAAGTTTTTCAGCTTCTCCTTGACCGCGACGCCGAATTTTTGCTCTTCGTCGATCACAACGAGTCCAAGGTTCTGGAATTCGATGTCTTTCGAAACGATGCGATGAGTCCCGATTGCGATGTCGGCTTCGCCCGATTTCAGTTTGGCAACGTTCTCCTTCATTTGCTGCGTCGTGCAAAAGCGAGAAAGCTTCACGATCTCCAACGGGAATTCAGCCATTCGGGAACGAAATGATTTGTGATGTTGTTCGGCCAAGACCGTTGTCGGAACCAGCACGGCAACTTGATATCCGTTTTCGACCGCTTTGAATGCGGCTCGCATCGCGACTTCCGTTTTTCCGAATCCCACGTCTCCGCAAAGCAACCGTTCCATCGGTTGCGAATTTTCCATGTCCTCTTTGATCGCGGCGATGGCCGTCAGTTGATCGGGCGTTTCATGATACGGAAACGACTGTTCGAATTCGTGTTGCCATTGAGTTTCCATTCGCATCGCGATGCCAGATCGCCCCTGACGTTTGGCCTGAAGGTCAATCATTTCAGACGCCATGTCTGTGATCGCGGACTCAACGGATGCTTTTCGTTTCTGCCATCCGGTTCCGCCAATTTTTGCCAGCCGCGGAGTCGTCTTCGATCCGCCGATGTATTTTTGGACTAGGTCAATTTTTGCCGCGGGCACATAGATACGGGTCCCGGCAGCGAACTCCAGTTCCATGTGCTCCGTATGTTGGCCATCTTTCTCCAGCATCTTCAGCCCGCGATAGCGACCGATGCCGTGCGATAGGTGCACGATCAAGTTGCCGTCTTTTAAGTCCAGAAAGCTGTCGATCGCTTTGCCGAGTCGCCGTCTTCCTTTACGCCGCAGGTCGGAACGATTGAAAATTTGATCGCAACTGACGAGTACCTGTTTGGAATCGCGAATTCGAAAGCCGTCATGAATCGAGCCGACGCCCATCGCGATGCGACCTTCTTTCCACGCTCCTGTTGGCGACAGGATTTCGGTGACTCGGGTCGATTCGCCGTCGACCGACGCAACGATGAGAACTTGATATTCCTGCCCGGTTGCGTCGCGGGAAAGTCGTTCGACTTGCATTCGAATTTCGCCAATCTCGCCGCTGAACTTTTCCACCGACTCGATTGGCAGTTGCCATTGCTGACCGATTGCTCCCGTCGTGACCGAACTCGCGGAAGCCAAGCCGCGTCCCGCCATCTTTTCCCGAGTTTCGTCCCACGTGAAAAGTTTGATTGATTCCGAAGTTCGTTCGGCGAACCGTTCAGCTTCTTCGCCGAGTGAATCAGGTTCGACGAGCAATACGACGGCGTCTTGCGAAACATGATCAAAAAAGTGGCCTTCGAAAATTCCGCTGTCATGGTCTGTCAGAACGGTGATTTCAAATTGTTGCAAACTGGAAACACTACGCTGCGTCGAGGTGTCGAACTGGCGCAGCGATTCGATCTCATCGTCGAAAAGCTCGATACGCACTGGGCTGGAGAAGTCCGGAGCGAATACATCCAAAATGCCGCCGCGGTTTGAGAACTCTCCCGGCAATGCCACAGCACTGGTGCTGTGGAAACCATGTTCTAACAACCAACTTTCAAATGCGGCCACATCGACTTGATCGCCAACGGCCAACCTTCGCGTGTTTCCGCCAAGTGATTCGGTCGAAGGAACTGGCTGCAACAGCGACGACACGGTTGTGACAATGATTGGATTTTCTTCGCCCGCGTTGAGCGATTTCACCAGCCGCAATCGTTCGCCGTAATCAAGATCGACAACGTTTGAGTTGTCGGCGCGGATCATGCACGCTGGGAATCGTTCCGATCGGGCGCTGCCAAAAGTCGGCAAGTCATCCAGCAAACGGTCTTGCGTTTTGGTGTCGCGCGTGACGACGACGATTTGGTCGATGTGAGCCGCGAGACTTTGAATCAGCAGCGCGCAGGAGGAACCCCACACCGAATCGAAAGTCGCTGGCAATTTTTGCTTCAGCGCTTCAACGCAGGCGATCAGTTGCGGTTGTTGAGCGAACTCGCGAGCGAGTTTTTCGATGGCTTCCGCAGAGTCAGTTTGCGATGCCACTTTTGACATGGCTAGAGTTTAGCCCTAATGGCCAAAGTTCAGTAGCCTGCAACGTTTATTACTGCCGTATCCGGCTTGATTTTTGGCGACCAACGTTCATCGACGGTTTCCAGCACTTTGTGTCTGCAATCAAAGCCGATTTGTCGTAAAATCTGACCTCTCCCCACCAAGTTCGAGATCAATATGGACTCCTTTTCTGATTCAGCCCAAGCAGAACGTCACGCCAGTGGAATGTTGGCGAAACTAAAAACGTTTTCGATGCTTGGCATCAACGCGATGCCGGTGGAAGTCGAAGTCGATGTTTCTGCGCGGGCGATGCCGAAAACGATTCTGGTTGGACTCCCTGAGGCCGCCGTTCGCGAAAGTACTCATCGCTGCGAACGAGCCATGATTAACTCCGGTTTCAATCGCCCTGCGGACCGGATCGTCATCAACTTGGCTCCTGCGGAACTTCCAAAACAAGCCGCCACGTTTGATCTGCCGATTTCGCTGGGGATTCTGATTGGCAGTGGCCAAGTTTCTTCGGATCGTTTGAAAGACTATGCCGTCGTCGGCGAGCTGGCACTTGAAGGTCATACTCGTCCAGCCAAAGGTGTTCTCTCGATGGCGATCGAAGCCAAAAAGAATGGCCTTCGTGGAATCGTTGTTCCAACCGAAAATGCTGGTGAAGCTGCCGTCGTTGAGGGCCTCGACGTGATCGCGGTTGGATCGCTCACCGAAGCCGTCGGTTTCTTTGGTGGTCAGCTCGATATCGATCCGACTCCTTCTCGGGTGGACGAACTGTTCGAAGAGTTTTCGGTTTATGAAATGGACTTCTCGGATGTTCGAGGACAGGAAACCGCCAAGCGAGCGATCACGATCGCTGCGGCAGGTTCACACAATATTTTGATGCTCGGTCCGCCCGGATCCGGTAAAACGATGTTGGCGAAGCGAATTCCGACCGTGTTGCCGCCGCTGTTGCCGGCGGAGTCCATTGAGACGACTCGGATTTACAGCGCCGTTGGGCGGCTCGAGCGAGGACAACCGTTGTTGGCGACGCGCCCGTTTCGTTCGCCGCACCACACGATCAGCGAAGCTGGTTTGGTTGGCGGTGGAAGCACGCCGATGCCGGGCGAGATCAGTATGGCTCATCATGGGATTCTGTTTCTCGATGAGCTCCCGGAATTCAATCGCCGCACGCTAGAAGTGATGCGTCAGCCTTTGGAGGATCGCGTCGTCACGATTTCACGCGCGATGGCTTCGACAACGTTTCCCTGCGAGTTCATGCTGGTGGCGGCGTTGAATCCGTGTCCTTGCGGTTATCGCAACGATCCACGACGACAGTGCAATTGCACGCCGCCGCAAATTGAAAAATACATGGGCAAGATTTCAGGTCCGTTGCTCGATCGCATTGACATTCATGTTGAAGTTCCAGCCGCTCAGTTTTCGGAACTGTCATCGACAAAACCTGGTACGTCCAGCGAAAAAATCCGAGGAGACGTAATCGCCGCTCGCCAAGCACAATCCGCTCGATTCGCAGAAGCATCGATCCGCTACAACGCTCAGATGTCCAGCCGTCAGATCCGAGAGTACTGTCCGATTCCGCAGGATTGTGTTGAGTTACTCAAGCACGCGGTGAACGAAATGGGATTGTCGGCACGTGCTCACGATAAAGTGCTTCGTCTGTCACGAACGATCGCCGATCTCGAAGGTTCGGCCGATATAGAATTTGCTCACATGAGCGAAGCCATCCAGTATCGCATGCTCGATCGTGACATCTGGAAATGAACCGTGATTGTTCATCCGTGGAACTGGTGCGTTTCGAAATATTGAACAAGGTTTTGGCTTGGTGAATCAGGTTTTGGCTCTTGACTCCTTATTCTTGTGTGACACCTTATTCTTGTGCGATTTTTTCTTGAATGAGAATCATGTGATGGATGCGATAAGACGAATCAAAGTTGACAACTTTGAATTTGAAATGGGCAAAAATCAAGTTTCGGTATCGCCTGCCCCGCCGCCAGAAACACCTTCGAGACATTATCCGAGTTTCATTCCGATTGAGCGAAAGGATGTCGCACCGGTTTGCTTTGCAATAGCAAGTTGCTGGCGACAACCAGACTTTCTGGATCGTTTGGCGAGCCGAAAAGGCGGAGGGTCCCAAAGTGTAACGTCGTACGATTTTTATAATCCAAATGAGTTTGAAGAATCCCCGCCAGCTGTGAGAGTCAATCTGGAGCCGGGTGAGCGCGGAGTCGTTTGTGGATATCTGGAAGAAGATGTAGAGACGTCAGAACAGTTCTTCGCAAAGCTGGTGATTGCCTTTGGTACCTACTGTGTCGAAAACGAAATGGGATTCGGGCACACTAAAGAAGACTTGGATCGGATACGCGAGGCATTCTTGGCGGACTAAGCCTTAAACAAGCGTTGCGTGAGCCGAATTTCCGTGTTCCTTCATGAGCGCAGGCTGAGTTCGGCAACTTGGTTGCTGTTCGAAGCGTATGGTTTTTGGTGCTTGATGGTGTGAGACTTTCTTGGGCTTGGCGTTGATGCGGTGCCGAAACATCCAGACTTCGGCTTCGTGGAATACGCCAGATAATGACGCAGCGGCAAGCCAATGTGGTCATGAAGCGTCAGGAACTTGTCCACCGTCGGACGGTAAGTCAGCAAGCGAACCGTCAACGTTCTCGCACTGCGAATCACCTGACCGGGAATCAACATTAGCGAACTCAGATAAGTCGCGAACTCCATCCGGACCAACCACCGACGCAGCTCGCCGCGAACCCGCCGCTGACCCGGATTGCCTTTGACCTGAACCAGCATGCCGCTCCACTGCTTCAGGTTCCACGCCAGCGAAGCAAACACCATGTAGGCACCGTTGCTCGCCAGATCATGCAGTGGTGCCTTGAGGCAATGACAAGCCTTGAGCTGCGCAATTGTGTTCTCCTGGTTGCAGCGACGATTCGCGCCGCGGATCACCTCGCGGGCCGGCAAGGCCTTCTTCGACTCGTTCGTGATATAGAAGAAGTAACGAATCTGATCGTCATCGAACAAACGCTGCTGACCGCTGTGGCAATGGACCTCCTTACGAACCACCACCATGCGATAGCTGCGACTGCATCTGGAGGGACGGTAATCGAACTCGGCATAGCTCTCACTGGCAAGAACCAGATTTTTATAGCCTTTCTCGACGACGATTTCTTCGCGAGTGTTGTCGCGCCGGTGACGTGGCTTGCTGCTTTGCCGCGAGTTTCGCTTGAGTGTTTTCCACCGCTTTTCGTCGAGCGAATCAGCGATCCCGACAAGATTCGCGAAGATGTGATTGGTGCCTGGAGCGCTCAAGCCGAACGCTGAGACGTGGCACCCAGCGAATCGGTCAAATCAAGTCTGACGAACCACTAACTAAGTCGTCGCAGGCCGTCTTCTGTCATCGGTGTTGGGATGTCGAAGTCAATTTGATCGATTCGCTCCATCGTTTCCGCGCTCAGGACCAGATCTTCGGCGGCGAGGTTGGCCTCCAGTTGACTGAATTCGCTGACACCGATGATCGTTGAAGCGACAAAGTCATGCTGTTTGCTCCAAGCGACCGACAGCGTTGTTACGTCGATTTCCAAATCGGCAGCGATCTCTGTCAAACGTCGAGTCGTCTCCAGTGTTCGATCGTTGACGAAACGTTTCGCCATCAATTTTTGCCGATCATTTCCATCGTTCAAATAGCCAGTAAAGCGAGCGCCAGCCGGGTGGTCACCCTCTGCATTATATTTGCCAGTAAGTACTCCACCTCCCAACGGAGAGTAAGGCAACAAACTAACGGACTCGCGACGACAAACCTGAGCCAACTCACTTTCGCAGCGCCGGTTGATCAGAGAGAAATTGTTCTGCACCGTTTGAAAACGAGTCAATTCAAACCGGTCAGAAACCTGAAGACTCTTCATCATGCCCCAGCACGTTTCGTTGCTGGAACCGGCAACCCGAATTTTGCCTTCCGCTGCCAATTCGGTCAGCGCCATCAGGGTTTCTTCGTAGCCAAAGTCATGGTCAGGCCAGTGCGTTTGATACAAATCGATGTAGTCGACCTGTAATCGTTTGAGTGATCCTTCGACCGCGCGGCGAATCTGATGACGATCAAGACTGGTCATGCCGTGGCGAACTGGTGGGGAAAACCATCCCTTTTCAGGTCCCGCAATTTTCGTCGCAATGATGATCGAATCACGAGGTTTCGTTTTTATCCATCGGCCAACAATCTCTTCGGTAACGCCATACTTTTCGGCTGATGGCGGCACAGGATAGAGTTCGGCCGCGTCAAGGAAGTTGACTCCACGTTCGTAGGCACAGTCCATGATTCGAAACGCTTCAGCCTCGTCAGCCTGTTCGCCGAAAGTCATCGTTCCTAGACAAATGTCTGAAACGATAACGCCACTTTTTCCCAAACGTCTTTTTTGCATGATTTCAATAAACGAAGATTCAAGTTTTGTGTAGATCGACAATCGAGTAGAGAGCAAAATTATAGCGACCGGAATCCCGGAGGATATACCGAAGCTATTTTCGCGTCTGTTGGCGAGAGCTTTTGGCTTTTTTGTAGAGAACAACGGCCGCCAACATCAAACTTTGCAGCACGAACCAAACGCCAACGGCGATCGCAAAATTGGGTCCGCCGAACAGGTTGGCAGTCGCGAAGGTAACTGCAATCCAAGCAGTCGCCATCATAAGATGCAAAATAGAAAGTCGACTTCGGATGTGATGTCGAGCCAACTCATAGTGGATTCCGGCATATCGTTTCGTTGACCACGCTGCTCCGATGGCGCCAAGTGACATGGCGAGAATTGGCCCCAAGGCAGCTGTTATTGCGACTTCAGTTGCATCCCAGCCGGGCATTACAAAAACGACCCATGCCGTTGGTAGATATCCAGCCAAGCTGCCAGTGGATATTGCTGCCGATCTGGCATCGAGTGGATAGCCAACGGATCGATTCATCCAATAGATGAGGAGGACGGAAACAAGACCTGTCGTTGCGCTCAACATGAACCCAAAAATGCCGCCGAAAAAAACGATAAACATCGCTCCTGCAATCGCTTCTTCAATGCTCGGGATGCCGATTTGCCATCCTTCGGCGATGGCAACAATGAGAGCGATACAACTGGGGTAGCAAAAACCTGCAGTGACGATGCCAACAAAAGCGCCGCTGATACATGAAAATTGAATCCGATGCTGATCGATGCCCGTTGGATTTATGTCGTTCGAATTCATCTGCGAAATGGTATTGAGCACAAGAAGATTGACGTGTGATTTTACCACGTGAGTCCTGTTTTCATGATGTTTTCTGGTATCATCCAAAAATGCCTCAAGCCAAGCTTCGAGCCATATAACGCTTTCGATCTCCTGTAGAGAGCGTTATTTTGGTGTCCCAGCTTGCAAAATCACAAGTGCGGTATCGTTATTGCTTCCATTTGCTGGCAATACCAATTAGACTTCGCCGCGTGTTCTCCTCTCCACTTCCCTCGGATTGGATGTTACTCGGCCTCCTCCGTGACCCGCACTCTGTATATCAAAATGTCTAAAATTCCGCGCGAGTTCTCCCCGTCTCTCTTTCCAATTGTCCGCCACGCCATTTTTGGAATTGTCTGCCTTGTAACGGTTCTCGGATGCGAGTTCGCTCAAGCCCAGAGTAGCAAGATTGAAGTTGGCGACGCGATGGAGGACAACTTCGACCTCTTTAGTCTCGTTGGAAATCCCGCTGCGGCTGTCGACGGTCAGTGGTCGGATGTTGCGGCATGGCCGATCAATGGACTTCATGCGGTGCTGCTACCCACTGGCGAAGTCATGACTTACGGTTTGGATCCGCTCAAAGTTGAATCAGGGTTCGTGTACGATCTGTGGGATCCGCGACTTGGCTTGCGACCTAGTTCCCATACGACGCTCCAAGTCCAAACCAATAACGACATCTTCTGTAGCGCACAAAATTTGATTCCCGGAAGTGGCGGGATGCTGTTGGTGACTGGCGGATCAGTCAGTTATGACGGTGTAACGAATTTGGGGATCAAATCCGCCAATGTTTTCGATCCGTTTGGCAATACGTTCTTCCAGCCTTTCGACCAGATGCACAAATCGCGTTGGTACCCGACACTGATCGGGCTCAACAATGGCGCACTGTTGACGACCGGAGGCCGGGACAAAAACAGAGAACCAGTGCTCGCACCTGAAGTCTTCTTTCCGTCCACCGGAAAATGGAAGCTGCTCACCGGAGCCACTTCCGAAGAAGCCTTCGGTGTCGGTGGATGGTCCTATCCACGAACGTTCATGGCGCCCAACGGCAAAGCCCTCGTCATGCCAAGCCGCAAAAACAAAGCTTGGTATCTCGATACGGCGGGAAGGGGTTCTCTTACAGAAGCATTCACTTTCCAACGCAACGCCAGCACCAACCGACATTTGACCGTCATGTATCGCGAGAACAAATTGCTCAGCATTCGCGGAACCGAAGCCAGTATTCTGACGTTGCATAGGAATGGTGACATCGAGGAAAAGAAAATCGACGGCTTGTCCCAACCCCGTCACTGGTCCGAGGCCACGATCCTTGCGAACGGTGAAGTTCTTGTTAGCGGCGGATCGACAATCAGTCAGGACCGCGATACCGCTGTTAAGTATGCGGAAATCTGGAACCCGGACACCGAGCAATGGCGAATCGGAGCCGAAGCCACCGAGGACCGCCTCTATCATTCTGCCACGATTCTGTTGCCTAGCGGTGCGGTGATGACAGGCGGCGGGAATCCGGGCGGCGGCATTCAACAGCTCAGTGCCGAAGTCTACTATCCCGATCACCTATTCAACGCCAACGGAAAGTTCAATTTGCGACCAAGAATCCTTGGCGTCGTACCGGAATCCGACGGTCGGGCGATCGTCGAAGTACGTGCTCGCGGAGACGAGGGAACTGAACAGTTCAATTTGGTGGTCGACAATAAAGTCGTAAGAACGTTTTCCGTTTCGACGGAGATGAAATCTTACTTCTATTTCCGTAACCGGGAGATCACCGGCTCAGAAGTCAGAGTCGAATTCATCAATGACCAATACGATCCTCCGCTGTTCGACTCCAACCTGACTGTCGACTATATCGAGATCGACGGTGTCCGCCATGAAACTGAAAACGGGAACGTGGAGTCCTTTAACTTGGGCGAGGTCGGTAATTTCCAAAATGAGACGCTGTATACCAACGGTTACTTCAACTACTGGGACCAGACTCCTCCGAAAAAAATCCCGGGCTCGGTGATCGAAGTCAAAGCCGCTGGCAACGAGGGCATCGAAGAAATACGTTTGTTGATTAACAATTCAGTTGTGAAAACTTTCGAAGCCACCAAGTCCATGCAATCGTTTTACTATCGACACGTGCGACCAGTCACTGGCGATCAAATCAAAGTCGAATTCGTGAGCGATGATTTTGGGCCGATTTTTGAACCCGGGCTCAACGTGGACTACATCAAGATCGATGGCTTCGTTCATCCAACAGAACACAAGAGAGTATTTTCGGAAACCGAAGACGAAGTTGGTTTTCTTGAAACAGAAACGTTGGCCAGCAATGGTTTCTTCAAGTACTGGGATCGGTCACCAGAGAACTTGCAAATGGAAGTCGTCGACTATGCCAGCACGCAGCGTCTCTTCTATGATTACTCGACGACCGTGGAAAAAGTGATGCTGATCAAGTTTGGATCGGCGACGCACAGCTTTGATATGGGACAGCTTGCCACGGAACTGGAATTTGAACTCAAGCCCGGCAAGCAGATTGAAGTTCAAATGCCAACCAATCCAAGGACCTGCCCGCCAGGTCATTACATGATGTTCATTATCAACGACAAGGGAACGCCTTCCCAGGCAGCGTTGATGGAAATTCTGAATCTGTAAACCAATGGAAACGATCACAATGCGATTCACTTGTTTGCTGCTGTTGGCAGTTCTTTGTGGATGTGACGCAGCGGATCGCGAACTTGAAAAGCAAACTCCAACTGTTGCTGCGTTGGTTAAGCTTCGAAAGCCCGTCGACAATCAGGTTTGGCATCGATCAGCGAAGCTTGCGGCAAAAGCTGTTCGCAATCACCTTGCCAAAGATCGGATTGACGAAGCGATTGAACTGACCAAGCAGGCTCTGGAACTTCCGCGCCATCCCGATCGCAACAACTCATTTGGTTGGGGGCATGCGACGATGAGTCTTAGTTTGTTGCTTGACGGACTGGTCGGTTCGCAGCGGTGGGATGACATCATCGCGATCGGTCACGATGCAGACGCCAACGTCGGCAATGAGTACGTCGAAAGCCAGCGAATCCGTGCTCTGGCATTGGCTCACTGGAGTAAACGTCAACTCAACTTTCGTTCACGCTTGATGGTCGAGGAACTGGAGTCGCTCAAGAAATCGCTGAGCAAGCGAATTGATGAGCAGCAGGATTGGAACGAGACCAACAGCCCTGAGGACCAAGTCGAGATTGATTCACTTTTCGTCGCAGCCACGAAAAAGCACATTCAATCCAGCCTCGCATTCCTCAAGCAGTTGGAAGAAACTGCACCCGATACGGAGTTGTCGCCTTTGAAACGGAGCTGTCTCGAACCTGAATGGGTCGTCCCTTGCGACGGAGTTGATGCGGTTAGATTTGGCGAAAACGGATTTATTGAACTGGGCCCGCTCCGCGTTGCTCCGCCCATTCGCCTTGCCAACAAAGACGGCGATATGATTTCACTCGCCGATACAAAAGGTCGGGGAACACTGGTCGCGTTCTATCTCGGTCGCGGTTGTTTCCATTGTGCGATGCAGCTTAAAGAATTCGCACCAAGGTTTGAAGAGTTTGACGCAAAAGGGATTTCAATTCTCGGCGTCAGTGCAGATACGCCTGAGCAACTATCGAACGCCATGAAAGCTTTCAACGGTCGGATTCCTTTCACGCTGCTATCCGATGGTGACAAAACCGTCTTCGAGCAATACGGTTTGATTGCGGATGATCAAGAGGATCCGTTGCACGGAACTTTCCTGATCGATCGAAGTGGAAAAGTGGTTTGGCATGATGTCGATGTCCATCCCTTTCTTGATATTTCGTTTCTGCTGAGAGAGTCGAATCGTTTGTTGCGTAAGTGACGGAATAACGCCTGCGATTTACCCTCCCTTGAAGTTCAGAATTGGCTGGCGTCGATCGATGGTCCTGACCAGCGCCTTCTGTGCTTTCATGACGATTCGAATGTCCTTGTAAGCAGACGGAGATTCGTCGACTAGGCGATTGCTTTTGCGTTCGTCAAACCAAACTCCATTCATCTCTCGTTGCAGTACTTTTGTTGAGAGCTTGTTGAAAGCTACTTTGCGACTCATCGCGCGCCCCGCGCCGTGCGAGCAAGAATTCAACGCATCCATGCTCCCGCGGCCAGAAACAACATACGTTGATGTTCCCATTGAGCCTGGAATGACACTGATTTGATCGGGCAGTAGCGCTTGCGCACCTTTGCGATGGACCCAAATTTCTCTGCCGCCGTGAGTTTCCTGCTGTACGTGATTGTGGTCCAGATGGATCAATGAATCACGGTCAATCGGTATGCCAAGCGGACCAAGCACGAGGCGTTGGATCGCGCCAAGCATAGCGAGCCGATTCGCAGCAGCGTATTGGCGAGCCCATTGTTGATCGTTGAGCCATCGTTGGCCATCATTTGAATCAGCGTTCAAAAACTTCAAACCGGAAACCATGTCGATGTCTGCAGTGCGCAAATGGTGAGCCGAAATGAGTTGGCCGATCGCACGCGAACCGCTGTGGATCAACAACCACAATCGTCCATTTTGATCGCTTTGGAATTCAACAAAGTGATTTCCACGGCCAAGCGTTCCCAACTGTAAGCTTCCCTCTCGCGAACGAAATTTCTCGAGTCGTGGACTGGAGAGTTTCCCTTCGATTGGGATCTTACAGTGATTTGAATGCTTGTTGATCGGTACAGCGCGATGAAGTTTCGACAACATGAATGCTGCGATATCCTGATCGATCACGTCAGCATCAACACCAAGCGCAACGGACAAATACCCGCAGCCGATGTCGCCACCAACGGCTTGCGGGAACAGTCTACTTTTGGTCGCGACGACAACACCGTTGCAAACATCGCCCGCCAGATGCACGTCCGGCATGACAGCGACGTGCAACACGTCTTCCGCATCAGCCAAACGTCGCAATCGACGCTCGATGACGACATCCAGTTTGTGACCGACCCACGTTTTTAGCGTTGAATACTTATTCATCGCCCTGCCCTCCTTTCGCGCAAGTCGCACGAACCGAAAACGTCAAGTTTGGCACTCGTTTGCGATTGATAGCGCGCGAGATCTCAAACTGCAAACGCGAAGTCTGACTTCGGATCGACAGCATGGCTGCGGCGTGATCAAAATTGTCGACGTCACATTCAATGTGCAGCAACAGGCATGAACTGTCGGGTGCGGGCTGTACACCGACTAGGAACATGGACTGCACGATCGGATCGTCGCAATCGTTGAGGCACAGGTTGATGGTGCGCGAGACTTGTTGGCAAAGCTGTTTTGTTTTTCGGTCTCCTTTGTTGTTGCGTTTGGATTTGAAGTAGGTTCTCGGGTCGATCCCGTCGTCTTCGTGAATTTCTCCGCACGATTCCAACATGGATGCGCGCAGCTTCTTTGTCGTAATTTTTCGTTTCATGATTTGCCTGTAAAGAGAGGCTGCTAAAGCAGCAGCTGAGTGCGATTAATAAGTTGGCGGGCGCGAACCGCGGCACTCATTGAGCAGGCGTAGAGAAATGTTCGAAGGAACGTCTACAGAATGCGAACTGCGTCAAAGAGCACGGCAGGTTCACATGTTGCAATTTTTGGCTGGTATTTCATCGGAATTCTCCCAGATGTAGAAAGTTGCTTCCGATGAGAGACGGCTTGGCCAGCGAAAGGTTCGCTTAAATTTTCCGTCAGTCCGAATCAGGCTTGATTCGCATCCATGCCATAAAGCCCGGGGCTGGCCCATCAACTTTGTTGAACCTTCCATCGACAAGACGCTTGCCACGGATTCGAAAAAGCTCCACCGGTTGTTCGAGAGAAAATTGTTCTGGCGAGAACGGACCAAAGTCGCAGACCCGCCAGTCTGCTATATCTGGCTGAAACTGTATTTCTGCCAGGCATCGTGGCAACCACTTCATGTCTGATACTTCGGTATGCTCAAGTATCAATTTGCGGCTCTTTCTGGAGCGGCTTGTCGGTTTCCAAAGCATTTGTGCGTTCATCTCCAGACAACCGAATCGAGCGATCATTCCCTGGTTGGTTGTGTTTTCAAATGCTCCCAGTTCGAACTCTACGATGAAGTTACCTGAAGAAGTTGAGGACCACCCAGCAGGCCCGCCTTTCGAGTCAACAGTCCACTTGACCATTGGATCTACATCAAACGTTTCGTATTCTTCCGGAAACCCCGTGTCTGGAATTTTATTCACCGCCATGCATAGTTCGACCGGAGGCGAGTCGTTGGGTAGAAACAATCGCCAAGACATTTTTCTTTTGGGGTAACCCAAATGGACGTTCTTTTCATATTTGTAGTTGTCGATTCGAACGATGTGCATTTCGCCTCGGTCGACGTCAGCTAACAAGTTCAACGAGTCATTCAGGTCTGCCATCATTCTGGAATGCTTCTGTGCAATGTCACTGGCTTCCATTTTCAGTTCATTAACTTCAGATACTACGGCTGATATTTGTTGCTGTAGCTCTCTTTGTTTCTCCCGCTCCTTTTTGATACCGACGTATCCAACCAGTCCGAGCGCGATGAAGGCAGTGAAAACAAGAATCGTCGAGATGCGGAACTTCATAGAATCAGGCGACCGCTTCTTCATTTAGGCGAACAAGCCAGCGGAACGGCCAGTGCAACGAGAAGTCGATTCGACGAAGTGCAACATCCAATGCCAACAGAATGGCCGCTGCCGTTACAAGCCACGGCCACAACGGAAACGGTCGGCTCACAGATTTTGCGTCGGTGGTTGAAGCAAGATCAGCGGGATCACTAATGAACGATCCACCAGACGTTTCGGCAATGCTACGCAAAAGTGACTCGTTCGTCGGGCGAATTCGAAGCTCGTCACTGTAACCAACGGTCAGCCCGCGCGATTGTCGGTACACAACCTGATCATTTTTCTTGAGCGCAATTTCCATGTGCCATGCACCTGAAACGTCCGTGTCGAATTCGGTGTGATACCGACCCGGAGCCGTTTGCTCCAAATCAAACGTGTCGCGTTTCAGATTTGGATTGATCAACGTCAGTTCAACGTCCGCGTTGTTCAGGAACTGGCCAAGCTCATTGACGGCATCCACGTTCAGTAAAGTTCGCTTTCCGTTTCGCTGCACGTCGACAATGATTCCGCGAGCGTCACTTTTGCGCATTGTGTGACGAATCACCTGAGTCCAAAACTTTCCGAAGCCTTCCCACGTCATCCACTCGGCAGACCAGCGATTCTTCGCGTCGCTAGTGAACGCGGCTGTCATCCCGAGCCCGTATCGCCACCAAGCCAACAGCGGATCGCCTTTTTCCGTCGAAAGGATTACTTCGCAAGTCGGTTTGGGACGTGTCATCACATAGCCGAGCAAAAATGGAGCTGACTCCATGTCGATGTCCGCCAGCGCGTGTGTCGCGCGAATCACTTGCGGCAGGAACGGCTGTTCGTCGATCGCAGACTTACTGGCGGTAACGGTTTCTTTGGCAAAAATTTGCGGAACCTGTGAAACATCGGTCGTGTGGTAATGTCGTCCTTTACCGACTCGCGCAATTGCTTCGAGCAGTTCGAGGTCCGCTCCATCGCCGGCTGCCACGGTCGAGACCGTCATCTTCGCACTGACCATTGTTTGCGCCAGACCTTCAAAGTCTCCAGGTGCGGAGACTCCATCGGTCAAAACGATACAGTGTTTCAACTTGGCGGAAGTCGCCGACAGCATCTCGTGGGCAAGCTCCATCGCCGGGTACATGTTCGTTCCGCCACCGGCATCGATTTGAGCGATCTCGTCGCTGATCTTTCCTTTGTTGCGAGCGGACTGCATTTCACTGACCACGAACGACTCGCCATCGAACGCGATGACTCCGATGTAGTCACGTTTGCCGAGCAGTTCGACGGCACTTCTGGCAGCGGACTTAGCCATCTCGATTGGCTCGCCGTCCATCGATCCCGATTTGTCGATTACCAACACCATCCCAAGTGATGGATTCTCTTTCTCTTTTTCAAAGTCACTTCGAACCGGCAATATTTCTTCCATGGAGCTTTTGTAAAATCCGCCGAGGCCAAACGATTGTTCGCCGCCGAGCATAATAAATCCGCCGCCAAGCTCCTGAACGTAAGTTCGCGTGATCTCCATTTGCTGTTGCGAGAGTTTCGTCGCAGGAACGTTCGACAGGATCATCAGTTCGTAGTTTTGCAGATCCGCCAGCGATTCCGGCATGCCTTGCGGCGGACGGACATCGGATTGGATACCTTCTTCCTCAAGTGCATACGCGAGGTCGCGAATCAGATTTGGATCACTCTCAATAATCAGGACTTTGGGTTTTCCGGCTGCGTAAACGAGCCCAGATTCGATGTTGTTGTCCAGTAGTGTGTCGTTGGCAAGTTTGGAAATTCGAACGGTGTAAGCGGCGAGGCGTTCGCGTTCGATCGACTGTTGAAATTGGAAACGATTTTCACCCGTCTTCAGTTTCTTCTTTTCAGAAATCACTTTGTGATCGCCGCGGAAGACTTCAATCAGCCCTTCATCGTCGTGATTCGATTGCACGACGACTTCGACCATAAACGGTTCGCCTTCACGGACTTCCGCGGGAACATTGACGGCCGAAAGTTGCACTTCCTGTTCTGATCGCGGAGGCAGAGCGACGGTCGAAATTGGCACGCGACTTTGCGATGCAGCGGCCAAGGCGTCGCCTTGAGTTTCATTGCCATCAGTGATCAGTACAATTCGCGGAATGTAACCGGGCGGAAGGTATCCTGCGGCGGCCTCGATGGCAGCCGCGATGTTGGTGCCATCGCGAAAACGGTCCTGTTCTTTTTGGTCCGCCAATTCATCAGCCGATGCGATCTCGACCGCGGCGGATTCTGTTTCGGAGTTTTCGGGAACGCTCTCTTCTTTACCTTCTTCCTTTTCGTCACCAAACTCCTGCTTCACGTCTCCTGTTGTTGACGCGAAAGGCAGGAAAGCAACGCGGTTCTCGCCAACGGATTCTTTGGCTGCGGTGAGAACCTTGTCTAATTCGGTGCGACCGTTGTCCGATATGCTGGTGCTCTGGTCAATCAAAAAGATGAAATACTGTTCATCCGTTTTCTGCAGCCATGCGAATCCGGCAAGAGCAAGGGTAAGCAACAAAACGATCAGGCTGCGAATGACGAGCGACAGTTTTCGTTGAAATTTTGGAAAGTCACTCAATGACCGAACGAAGAACAGGACCAATAGCGGTAACGCAATCAGCAAAAGCGTTAGGGCCCAAGGTCTGGTTATTTCGAAAGGTATCATGTTTGGTTTCTGGGTGGCATAGGTCTCTGGCCTGTGGACATGGAGAACACAAGCCAGAGGCTTATGCCACCTTTTTTAGGATAAAACTCTACGTTGATGTAACAGCCATTCGGCCACGAAAAGAACAGCAGCGGCAGCAATCAAGTAGTACCAAACTGGTTTGCCAAACCAGCCGGATAGCGAAGTCGATTCGTTGGAACGTTCCAGCATCGCTTCCGTCGGGCGTAAGTCGGTTTCTCTTTCGCTAGCGATGTTGACGGCAATGTTGGAGACGAATTCGACCGGTTCTTTTCCTTGAGCAACTTTGGTCATGAATTGACTTCCGATCGCCCAAACGCCGCTTTGTTCAAATGGGCCGATCGTCATTTCGTTCTGTTTCATTTCTGATGCTTTAACGCCGTGAAACGCCGCAATTTCCGTTTCCACACGTGCAGGAGTTTGCAAGATCATCGCCCCGCCGGCGAACGTTTTCGAATCAATCGGCCACGAAACCAGATCGCCCGTCTTCGATGATTCTCTCAGTTCGCCAGACGATTCAACAAACCAGTTGAGTGCATTGGTCACCATGATTGGAAACGTCGTTCGAAACGCGAGATCGGATTTGTCGAGATCAACACTTAGCAACAAGCACTTTCCGGACGGTCGATTGATTTGAGCATAAACAGCTTCCTTGGAGATCGTTCCCGCCAGAATTTTCGGATCGTTCTTGAAAGTGATACTGCGAGCTTCCGGCAATAGCACGTTGTCCAATCGCACATGCGTCATTAAGTCAGACTTCGTATCGATTTCGGTCACGATTGGGTTTTCGATCGATTTGCCGATCGACCACTGATCGCAGTCTTCGATTGGATCGACCACAAAGACGTCGCCCGGCGGGAGGACTTTGGGAACCAATCGATGCAACACAACAAGCGTATCGGTTGGGAATGACTCGGGCATCTCAGTAACCGTCGTGACGTTGACCAGCGGATTGGCTTCGAAGACTTTCCGCAAGAACAGGTTGCCTTCGGTGACAATCAAAACGTTTTGAACTTTTTGTTCTGGCAGAATTGCCCAAGCGAAGTCGTCGCTGCTTAGCTGATTCAGCTGAGCCAGTTTTTCGAGATCTTCAGCGGTTGGTTTTTCGTCCTCGACTTCCTCATCGGCGTCGCCCCGAATTTTGGTCAGGGTCGCTGAAAGGATTCCGCCCTCGCGAGAAGTTTTCTCCAGCGAGCGTGACCACAGTTCGCCAGGTTTGAGCTCCAACGGAATGACATCGACGACCGAATCGGACAATGTGATTTCGAGCCGACATTTGATTGCATTGTCGGATGCGTTTTTGACAGAGGCCAGAACTTCGTAACCCAACATGTCGATCAAGCTGCGGCGAACTTGAAATTGAGTGATGCCGACGTTGGAAGCTTCACTGGCGAAGACTTGCCACGAAAGTTTCGTATCACCAACCGCAATATCACCCTCCCTCTGGGAGGGTCGCGAGCTCAGCGAGCGGGCAGGGAGAATTTCGGAAAGCTCTTCATTGGTTTTCGCGATCTCATTGTTTGCGTCAGCGTTCGCTTCGTCGGTTGACGTATCACCCCGCACCCTCCCCGGCTGCGCCGACCCTCCCAGAGGGAGGGTGTCGTTTTGAGGAATGTCCGCGCAGCCGTCGGTCAGTACAACCACCTCTCCATTGGGATGATCGCCGATCAACTGCTGGCCCAAAGCGATCGCTGAATCGAGTCGAGTGGGATTGTCGGAAACTTCAATCGATCGCAAACTCTCCTTCAGCGTTGGAATATGGCCACTCATTCCCAACACCACATCTGGCCGCGATCCAGCGAGCACAATCGCCATCTCGTCGCGGAACCGCAAACCATCTGCAAGTTCAATGGCTCTTTCGATCGCGGCATTGAATCGAGTCGGTGAAACATCGGTGGCTTTCATGCTGGCTGAGTTATCTACCACCAGCACGATACGCCGCGCTTTCATGGCTTGCCAGGAAAAGTATGGATCGGCCAACGCGAACACCATCAACCCCAACAGCAAAAGCTGAACCAACAGCGAAAGCAAATGTCGGAACTTCTGCCAAATCGATCGCGGCGGTTTCTCTTCAAAAATTTGCTTCCAAAACATGTTCGTCGAAACAGGTACCTGCCGTAGACGAACTTTCAGGATGTAGAACACGATGATCGGAAGCGCGACCAGTGCGAAAGCCAAAGCAGAAGGTACGGCGAGTGACATTTATCCTCCCGTTCCGGATTTTGCGGGAGCATGCCCTGCGGCGCGCATCATCATGTTCATCACCAAATCGTCAAACGGAACGTGTGACGGCGTTTGCGTGCAGCCCATTCCGTAGTTGCGACAATACTCGCGAACGGAACCTTGATGTTCTTGGAACAGTTTCTTGTACTGACGAATGTTCTTTTCGGTGACGGTGACTTTGCGATTGGAGTCCGTTTCAACGTCGACCATTTCGACATCGCCCAGCATCGGAGGATTCTCCTCTTTGCGATCATGAATCTGAACCACATGCCCGTCGTACCGTCGATAGCGGAGCTGGTCCAAACCTGTTTGAAATCCAGATTCGTCAAACAGATCGCTGACCACAACCGTCATGCCCGATCGACCGCTGCGATGGACAAGTCCCTGCACACCGCGTGAGATGCTGGTGCTTTCGCCAGTGACTTCAAGGTTTTCAAGAAACTTCATCAGCGGCAAAATTCTCGCTTTGCCACGCGTCAAAGGAAACTCGTCGATGATCGTATCGGAAAATGCCATCAAATTGATTCGATCAAGATCGGCCAACGCGATATAAGCCAGTGCCGCAACGACTTGCCTCGCGAGATCGAATTTTGCCGGGTTTCCAAAGCCCATGCTCTTTGAGCAATCGAGCATCAGATAAACGTGCAGATCTTGTTCTTCTTGGAAACGTTTCAGCAGCAGGTCGCCGTGCCGCGCGTAAATGTTCCAGTCCAAATATCGAAAGTCGTCGCCCGGCGAATACTCGCGATGATCCGAGAACTCGATTCCGGATCCCATTTGTACGGTTCGTCGTTGAGCCAACAATTGGCCACGAAAAACACGTTTCGAAAGGATCGAAAGGTATTCGAGTCGAGTTAGGAAGTCGGGAGGAAACAGCATTCGGATTCGTGATGAAAATCTTGCGGCGAAAAACTAACGCTCGGTTTGGTAGCGATTCGAACGTCAGACGGCAGCCGCCTCAAGCGCATCTTCTCGGACATGTTCCAGAATTTGATCGATTACGTCGTCAGTGCTAACGCCTTCAGCCTGACCTTCGAAATTCAAAATCAGGCGATGTCGCAGCACGGGTTTGGCCATCGCTTTGAGGTCTTCCTTGGCAACGTGAAAACGAGAATCCAAAATCGCACGAATTTTGGCTCCCAGAATCAATGCCTGAATGCCGCGTGGACTGGCACCGAAACGGACGAACTTCTTTGTCGGTTCGGCAACGAGTTCGTGATCCGGATGCGTCGCCAAAACCAGAGCGATTCCGTAACGTCGTACTTCGTCTGAAATTGGAATCGTTCGTGCGATGGCTGACATCTCTAGGATTCTTTCGCCATTGAGCACCGCAGACGCCGCATTGTTTTGAGATTCCGTTGTGCGATCGAGAATCGATTCGATCTCGCGAGCACTTGGATACTTGACCAGTAGCTTGCAGAAAAAACGATCCAGTTGAGCTTCCGGCAGCGGGTAAGTTCCTTCCATTTCCAACGGGTTCTGAGTCGCCAACACGAAGAATGGCTCGTCGAGAATGTGAGTTGTACCTCCGACGGTGACGCTGTGTTCCTGCATTGCTTCGAGCAGCGCTGATTGCGTTTTCGGCGTCGCCCGGTTGATTTCGTCCGCAAGTAAAACATTTGCGAACAGAGGACCTTTTTGAAACTGAAAAATCTTATTGCCATCGTCGGACTCGATCACCATGTTGGTTCCAATCAAGTCAGCTGGCATCAGGTCCGGTGTGAATTGGATTCTTGAGAAATCAAGATCGAGTGCATCCGCGAGCGTTCGAACGGTCAACGTTTTGCCGAGTCCCGGAACTCCTTCCAACAGTACGTGACCTCCAGCGACCAGCGCCAGAATCGTGTCATCAAGTATTTCACTTTGCCCCACAATGACTTTTGAAATTTCAGACTTCAGCAATGCGAAGTCGCGACGAAAATCTTCCAGTTGTTGCTTGGTCTCATCGGTGACAGTCATTCAAATTCCATACAAAAAATGGTTGCAAGTCAGTTGGCCACACTTCATAACAAGAGTATGAGATCGGCGCGTTGCATCTAATCTATCATCAGCGGCAAGCTTCAGTGTCGGACAGTTGGGAACCAAAAGCAACAAAAATATCTCTATCTAAGAAACAATTGAACGACTCGAGCGTTACCAAAGTTGTGCTCAAAAATTTCCGTTTTCGGATTTGGATTGAAACATGCGTAAAAAGCTTAATTTTTCACGAGTTCCATTTTCTGTTGCAGTTGTCGCCATAATGGTCGTTTGGCCAATGGCAACCGAATGCGATGCCGCAGCGAAATTTGTGATTCAAGATTCGCAACCGGATGAACTATCTAGAGAAGAAGCGAAAAGCATCAAGATTGCTGATCGGTTTTTTTCGATTTTGGAAAAGAGCCCACGTCGCGGCACGGCACTCGAACGAGTTTACGGTCACCATGTCGAATTCGGGACGCTGGATGAATTCCTGAAGGGTTTGCGCGATCGAATCGAAGCCAATCCTGAAGACGGCGATGGCTGGATGTTGCTCGGGATGTTCGAAGCCCACCGTGGGCAGGACGCCGAAGCCGTGGACGCGTTCTCAAAAGCAGAAACGTTTCGCACCGAAGATGCCATGCCGAGCTACTACCTTGGGCAAAGCTTGCTGCTGATCGGTCAGCCAGAGAAGGCCGTCGAAGCATTCGAACGGGCCGTTGATCGCAAGCCGCGTCGTCCTGACATGTTAGAAATTTTTCGCCAGTTAGGCCGCGTCCATCAACGGGCTCAACGAACCGAAGAAGCACTCAAAGTTTGGGATCGTCTCGAGAAGCTCTTTCCCGATGACGCGCGAGTTCAGGAGCAGATTGCGATCACGATGGTTGAGGAAGGCGAATACGATTTGGCTTTGCCACGCTATGAGAACTTGGCAAAGATCGTCAAAGATGACTATCGCCGCGTCACTTTCAACATCGAAGCGGCAGAACTGAAGATCCGACTGAACAAGCGCGGCGAAGGGATCGCCGACTTGGAAAAACTGTTGGCCGATTTGAATCCAACCGGATGGCTTTTCCGCGACGTGCGGCGACGAATTGAAGACATCTTTCTTCGTAGCGGTGACCAAGACGGGTTGGTGACGTACTATCAAAAATGGATCGACAAAAATCCTGAAGACATCGGAGCGATTGCTCGTTTGGCTCGGTTTTTAGCGTCTTCTGCTCGTGTTGAGGAAGCCAGTCAATGGATGGAGAAGGCGCTCACGCTGGCGCCAAAACGGACGGACTTGCGAAAGAGTTTCATCAATCAACTGGTCAACGATCAACGTTACACCGAAGCATCAAAACAGTACGCAGAACTGGTCAAGTCAGCTCCTGGCAATCCGGACTTTCTTCGTGATTGGGGCAAGCTGGTGATGAAGGATCGCAGCGTTGAAAAAGACAAACGTCGCGAACAAGCCGTCAAAATTTGGAGCCGAATCGTTGAAGCTCGCCCCAACGACGCGCTCACTCATGCTCAAGTTGCAGATCTCTATCGCCAGTCTGGCCTCGAAGCAGAGGCAATCGAGCGATACGAAAATGCGATCGAGCTAGCGCCTGGCGAAGCGCAGTATCGCGAGTACCTTGGTGAGTACTTTCATATTCTCAAGCGACCTGATGATGCCCTCAAAATTTGGGAATCGATTGCTGAAGGAAAACGCAACACGGCCGAAAACGTTGCGAGACTGGCAGAAGTTTACAACAGCTTTGGCTACCTTCCTCAAGCGGTCGAGAAAATTGCTGCCGCGTGCGAACTCGATCCGAAAGAGTTTGTGCTGCAGTTGAAGGCTGCCGAGTACCACATGCGAGATGGTAAGTTTGACAAATCCCTCGCCTACAACACCGCCGCGAATGCGCTTTCGGCCAGCGATGAAGAATCTGAATTGGCGTTGAAGAATCGCATTGAGATCTTCCAAACTAATCGAAAGCTGGAAGAAGAAATCGATCGACTGAGAGAACAGGCTCAAAGCGCAGGTAAACCAACCGTCGACGCTTGGCATACTTTGGCGCGTTATCTTGAAGCCAGTCGAAACTGGGCCGATGCGACAGAAGCACTCGAAAAGGCATTGGCGATTGATGACAAATCGATTCCTGTGCTCACCACGTCGGCCCGCATCGCCGAAACATCAGGCGACTACGGACGTGCCGCGGCGGAAAACAGGAAGCTGGCTTCGATTGATCGACGTCTGCGAAGCGAACACTTAATGAACGTTGCCAGGCTCGAAGCTCAACTTGGAAACCGCGACCAAGCGATGGCTGCGGCCAAAGAATTAATCTTGGCGGCGCCAGGAAACACTGACAATTACCAGTTCTATTCGCAGCTCTGCTATCGACTGGGCGAAACGGAAGAAGCACTCGATGCGTTGCGAAAAGCAGTGCGAATCAACCCGACCGAACCATCGCTGACCATGGCTTTGGGTCGCTCGTTGGCGGAAGAATTTCGTACCGATGAAGCCATCGAAGTTTATTGGCGGGCGTTCGAAAAATCAGATGAGATCGACGATCGAACTTCGCTGGTGCAGAAGTTGGCGTCGCTTTACGAACAGCAGAATCAGTTCGATAAATTGCTCGAGCGTCTCGAGCGCGATCGTCGCGAAGAATCAAAACGTCGCGAAATGACAATCTGCATCGCCCAAGCTCACAATTCTACAGGCGATTATGGAACCGCGCGTCGTGAACTCGAGAGTTTGCTGACCGACAATACTCGCGATACGAATTTGCTCCAGCAGCTTTCCAAGCTTTGTGAGTCAGGTTCTGACTTGGACGCCGCGGTCGCCTATCAGACTCAGTTGACAAAAATTGCTCCCGGACACGAATCCGAGTTTCGGTTGGCGAAGCTGTTGTTTAGCAGTGGCAAACGCGAAGCGGCGTCTGAGATTTTTGTGAAGCTCACGTCGCGCGAAGAAAATCCAGTTCGGTTGCTCAGGAGTGTTGATAGCCTACTGCAACGTAGCAATTTCGAAAGCGTCGTCAAAATTACCGAACCGCTACTGAGCGAGTCACGTGACAATTGGGAGTTGCTCTATCGCGAAGGCGTTGCACTGGCGAAGCAGGAGAAAGTTGACGAAGCCAAAATTCGATTCGAACGAATTCTGTCGTTGAGTTTTCCTCACGACAAAATGGGTGTCGCCGCGGAAGAAAGATTTAAACGTGCAAGCAAGAAAGCCAAATCGAACAACAACCAAGGAATTCGCAGCCAGATTAAGGAACGTCCCAGCGCGTTTCAATTGGCACGGAGTCAAGCAGGCTCCGCGAAACAAGCCGTTGGTCTTTCACAGCAGAGTTACTACGGTGGCAATCAGTTGCCGCCACTTTGGACGCCAAGCCATTACGGTGTCGCGAGAATGGCGGCCTACGCTTGGCTGACTCGATTCGAATCCGATGTTGAAATCGAAAAAGATGTAGCGGCAATTTCGGAAGATGAAACGGATGATGAAGATGACGACGAAGAGGAACCTGAAGTCGCTTCGTTTACTGACTCGATTGTTGAAAAGGGCAAAAAAGAAGATGCCGACCCGAATGAAATCCTCGACTGGCTATACGTCGAGAGTTTGCGCGGAGGATACAAGGAAATCTTTGAGATCTCGAAGCGGCTTGCGATTGACGGTGGGAAACAGGAGCAGCAGTTTTTCCTTTCTTCTCTGCCGATGCGAGGTATCGATTCAAAAACGGCACGGCAAAACAACCAGCAAGAAGTGCAGGATCCTGATCCGCTGTCCGAAGCCGACATCGAACTGATGCTGAAATGTTTCAAAGCGACGGCCAAGGAAGATGACGCCTTCGGCACTGCTCTTGGTTCCGGACAAGTGATCTATTCTGGCGGCCAGATGTACGTTCGTGTTGGTAATAGTTGGCAGAGCGTTGGCGGCCAGCGAGGATCACTCGCGCAAGTCGTGAAAGAGTTGAAGCTGGCGAGCAAAACGGAACTCGCCGAGAAAATGATCAATGAAAAAGTTGATGCGGCGAAGAAGCCGACGCAACTTGCCCAGGCGATGCTGATGCTGATCTCGGAGAAGAAAACGGATCGCGTTGATGAATACTTTGCCAAATGGAAAACCGCGGCGGCCGAGGAGATTGAACTAGCGCCAGTCAAGTTGTCCCGACGTGGGAACTCGACCAACAAGCATTCCGCGAATCAAACGGCTCAAGTTTTGGATCTGATTCGAAAGTGGACCGGACCGCTGGCCGCCGAAGAGGAGAACGTAAAAGTTCTGTCGATCATCAATGATGTTCTGGACATTGAAATGAAAGAACGGGTCAAGAAACGCGTGCAGGCCAAAGCTTCCCGAAAACGAAAATCGCGATCGCGAAGTACCTACTATGACAACGATATTCCTTATCAATACGGCGACGAAGCAAGCACGACCAGCGTCGACTATCCTCGCCCGAGCGACTACCTGTCGACGACCGGAATCCACATGCTCCGTCAGGCTTACGAGACGCTGAAGAAGAACGAAGTCGAAGAAGATCTAACGACGATGGTTCGTGAACGGGTCAAGAAAGCGGAAACCGATTCACCGGAATCATTGATGTACGAGCAAATGTTGATGGCCACGCTGCTGTTTTGGCAGGACGAAAAAGATGAAGCCGTCGAAATGTTCCGCGCCGTTTCGGTGCAGCTGAAGGACGATCCGCAGTTTCAATTCGAAATCGCCAGCCTGTACGAAAAGTTGGGCGAACACGATGAAGCTCTAAGCATCATCGAAGCAATCGAACCGCGCGAACAGAAGCTGGTTCAGCAAAAAGAAACCAAAGTCTTGACGTTGGCTGAACGCCTGGGTGACCTTGATCGAGCCCGAGCTGCCGCGGAACGCCTGTTCGGTTTGCGATTGAAGGCACAGACTCAGTTGTCGTTAGTCAGCAACATGAAACGGCTGGGCATGGTCGAGATGGCCGATGCGGTTGTCTCGCGAGCACAGCGCCGCAGCGGACAGAAGATTCCTGCGATGGCCAGCCTGATGAGCCTCTACCAGGGCCAGGGGAAACCGGAACTGGCGACTCAGGTTGCGCATCGGATTTTACAGAAAACTCGATCGAGTGTTTCGCAGGCTGCGATGATCAATCGGAATCGACGATACGGCCGAAGCAGCAACTCCAACGAATCGCACCGGCGAGCCGCGATTTCAACTTTACAGCAAACGGGGGCATTGAATTCGGTCATCGAACGATTGGAAAAGCAACAGGAACGATCGCCAGAATCGCCAGCGATCTACGAGCAGTTAATTGAATTTTATATGCAGACGAACAACAGCGATAAACTGTTGCCGATGCTCGAAACGGCCGTCAAGTCGCGACCGAAGTCGTCGTACTTCCGTGAGCAGCTTGCGAAACAGTATTCGGCCAAAGGGAAAAACGAAGAAGCGTGCGATCAATACGCGGCCGCGATCCGTGAGAATCCTTCCATGCTTTCGGATGATTACTACGAGATCAAACAGTTCTTCAAGTCCGCCAATCGCAGTTCCGATTTACTGAAGCTTTTCCAGGACATCAATATTCGTGAAATTGGCCAGCCTTACTATGTCGCAAATTTCGCATCGGAGCTACTACGGGAGTCTCAACAGGCCAACACCGATGCAATGTCGGACGAAGAAAAGAAAGCCAACGAGGCCACGGAGCTTGCGGCGATTCAATTGGCAGAAAAAATCTTCGATGAGTACCCCAATTACCGGCGATACGTGATTCAAAACTTCGATGGTGAAGATGTTTGGAAGAACAAGCGTCTGTTCAATTTGGCTCGTAAGTCAATCATTCCAACGAAGTCACAAGCCAAGTCGGATCCGTGGTATGGGCTGAATGATATCTCGTCCTACTCGGGCAACGGAGAGGTGAATTCCATGTTCCATGATGTCTTCGAAGGCATCGAAGGGACTGATCAGGAGAAAGTTCTCTGCGAGTCGATCGAAAAGAACATCGCCAAGAAACCGGATTGGTTGGCCGGAAAAATCATGTTGGCGATGTTCGATGTTCGCGGCGATCGGGAAGAGAAAGCAAAAGAATCTCTGACCGCAATCTTTGCTGACGAAAAAGTTGCTGACACCGTCCGCGGGGATACGGCTTGGCTGGTCGCGCAGGAGCTGGAGAAGTTTCCCGAGACGCGCGAAATCGCGGTGAAACTGTTGGAGAAAGTTGCCAAGAAAACGGACAACAATAACGACAATGAAATTCAATATTCGGCGGCTGGAAAGCTCGTGATGTTGTATCTCGATTCGGATGAAAAGGATAAGGCCAGAGATCTATTGTTGGAGGCCGCAAAGAAGAAGACTCATCAGAACTACGATCGCCAATATCAAATGTATCAGCGTGGCCAGACCATCTTTTGGGTTACCAACAAGTTGTTGGAGATCGATTGCTCCGCTGATGCTGTTTCGTTGATGCAGGGGATGTTGAACGATCAAGCGGTCATCGACGGATGGACGCAGTGGGGAGGAAACGATATCTCGGTCGCCAATGCCCTTTACGCGAAGTCGCTCGAACGCGCCATGGCAGACGAAGACACCGCTGGCGTTGCGGAAAAAATTATCGCAGTCCGTGACAAACCGCGTGCAGGAGACGGTGCTTTCGATCTGCAAGTTGGCGTCTCTGTGGTGAGCAACAATCGTGCGCGGACGCGATACGTTATCAGAAACGGGCGACGCGAAGCCGTTGTCGCTAAGGCATCAGCCCCCGAGATTGAATGCAAGTTTTTCAAACTTCTGGACACGCTTTCGAAAAAGGACATCGGCAAGCAGCTTTTGGAGAAGCGGTTGAAGCAATTGCAAACCGAAAAGCCCGACGACAAAACGATTGCGATCGCAAACACATGGTTCCAATTGAAAAATGCTCCGGAAGAATCTGCGGCTGCGGAAGCACTTTTGGAGCTAATCAAGAAAAATCCACTGGATGAGATCCGTGAAGGGCGCCGTCCGAATTCACGTCAACGACGCCAAGCGATGCAGCATGTTGCATTGTGGCCAATCAGCAAAGAATACCTGTCGAGCAAGGAGCCGAAGTTTCAGAAACTCGGCAAAGAGTTGGGTGAGCTTGCGATCAGTGGAGCTCGTCGACAAACGGACAAACAGTACCAACATCGAATGCTGTTTGAGTGGGGGACGATGGCGGCCAAAGCGGACAATCTCGAGGAAGCGGAAAGTAAATGGTCGCAGTTGCTCGACGAAGTGACGCGTCGTCCGACACGAAAGAAGAAAGCCAAGCCAACCGATGCAATTCCGGGAGTTCCGATTCCGCAGCGAGCGCCGGGCACAAGCATGAAACTGGATGCCCCTTCCTCCCAGGGGGAGGGTTTTGGAATCGCACCACAACCTCTGGTGGTTCGTGTTGGAGAACGTTACCAAAGCCCATCAATGTACGTTGGCATCAATTTTCCTCGACAGGACACTCCACAAGAGAAAACGGAAACCAAATCACCCGCATTGATCGCTCCACTTACCAACTCGCAATTTCAAACTGCCCTTCAGATTGCGGCCGCAGCGGCGGACAACGACATGCCCGAACTGTCAAAGCGGGCAATGCGAGAAATGCTTAAAGGTGGTCTTCCCGTCGCCGATCCGACGTTCGGCGATTCGAATTCCAACAGTCGATCTGCTGCCATGGTCTATGTCTCACCTGCGGCTCGTGCTGCCACGGCCCAACCTGGCAACGCAACCAGCACGGCTTCTTTCGGTTCGCAAATTCGAACGATTCTGGATGTTTGGAAGGACAAAGAAGAAGGCTACGATCCGATCGAAGTCTACGAAATGACGGTCGCTAAAATTTTCCCCGAAAATCGACCATCGGAGATCCTGCTGTACGAACAGTCTTCCTCCATCCGCAACGCGACAGTCAGCAGTTTGGCTCGAACCGTCGTTTCGTGGGCGGCGAAAGCGGATCGTTTGGATGATTTCAAGAAACGGATTGCAGAACGGGAAGCTGAACCACGCGCGCAAGTTCAAGCGATGGTGCTCAACGGGATGGTTGCGTTGGAACAAAAAGATTTTCCTGCAATCAACGCGAACTTGGCGAAACTAGTTCAGCGAGTTACGAAACAGCCAGTGCCGCGAGACGTCGATCTGGCCTGCCACATCGCGGTGCCGGCCTGGACGGCTGACGATTCCCTTCGCGAACAATGTATCAAAATTTACCGGAAGAAGCTCGCGGCAAACAAAAAGTCTGAACTTGGAAAAATTGCGACTCGAGTCAATCGACATCTTGCGGCTAACGGCGGAGAGGCGGAAGTGCGAAAGTTCTTCGAAGGATACCTCGCCGCACAGCAGGAACAGTATGCAAACTATGGCGGCGACTACGGAATCTATCAGATGCAAAGATCGCTGTATCGAGTCTCCGGCGATTTGGCCAAGTCAAACTTGAGTGAGTTGGCCCTAGAATACATTGGCCGCGGCAAGGATTTGAAACACGATAGAAACTATGGCAACAACTCGGACAATGATGGTTGGATCGAAACAGCCAAACGTATTCGTGCGATGCCGGCTGAAAAACGATATGCGACGCTCAAGGATTGGACGTTGCCAAAACCAGATCGACAGACGGTTCGATTTTCCTCTGCTTGGAGTGCGAATCCGGGCGATGAGCTAGCGGATTTTCGTGTGCCAGGAGTTCGTGATTTACCCGACGCGACGTTGCCCGGCTTGCATTGTAATTTTCTGGACTTGATCGATGCTGCAGCGGAAGCTGGAAAGATGGACGACCTCAAGCAGTCCGTCGCCGCCGTTGACATTAAGAAGCATCCTGAAGTGGAAGGGTTGCAGGTTTGCATCGCGATTCGTTCCGACGATCCAGCTGCCGAAGAGATCGTGCGAAAGTACATCAAGGAACGCCCCGAACGGCAGAAACACAAAACGCTGGACCAGAACGTTAACAACTGGTCAGAGCATTTGGCTTGTCGCCTTAGTGCGCAGAAATCGGAAGAGTTGGGAAAACTTTTTGATGACAGTCGTTGGAAAATCATTCAGCAAAACGTTGGAGGCACAGGAAAGGTTGTTCGTCGTGACTATGAAATTCGACGCGCCAAATTCCTCGATACCAACGTGCAGCCGGGAACTTTCGATCCATTGTTGCATTGGCTCCCTCGTTATCATGCAACTCGGTCCAACGGCACCGTCAATTCATGGACCGTTAGCGATGGCGATCAGCTGACCGCTTTGGGGTCAGATTCCAAGTCGACTTACTGGCTCAAGTATCCGCTCAAAGGTGACTTCAAGTTCTCTTGTGAGGCTTATTCCTCTGGCAATAGCAGTGCGGAAATTGCGTTTGGAGGTGCGATGGTTCAATCGCAGTACCGCAGAAATGGTGCCTTCATGATGATCAATTCGGTTGCCAATCATGATGCCATCTATCGACCGACCAACGGTACTGTGAAGCAGCAACAGTACGGTTTGTTGACGATCGAAGTCCAAGACGGTGTCATGAAACAGGCTCTTAATGGAAAAGTCTTGTATCAGGAAAAGTTGACTGGATCGTATCCGTGGCTGGCGTTGTTTACGAACTCAACAAGTTTGACGGCGTGGCGAAATCCGGTCTTCGAAGGCACTCCGGAAATCGTAACTGAAGTTGCCTTGATTGATGGCAATCGGATGGAAGGTTGGAGCACCGGTCGTGAATCACAGATCGCATTTCGAGGACTTGCAGAGCCGAAACCAAAAGAGCTCGAAGAACAGGAAGTCGCCGAAACCAAGGAAAAGAAACCTGAAGAGTACGACTGGCACGCGAAAGAAGGTGTGCTCTATGGAAAAGCGAACGACAAAGCAAAGGAAGGCAGCGACAGCGTGATCAGCTACCGCCGTCCGATCTCCGACGGTGATCGATTGAGCTTTGAGTTCTTCTACGAGCCAGGGAAAAAAATGGCCAATCCAACTATCGGTTCGGTGATTGTTGGCCTGACCGAAGGTGAGAAAGTTCAGGAACTTGTTGCGGGTGACTCAGAATTGGACGAGTACGCGACGTTCGTAAACGTCATCGATTCGCCACACGCAGTCGAAACAGTGAAGCTCATTGCGAACGATTGGAATTCCGTTGAGTCGCGAATCGTTGGAGACAATGCTGAGGTCGAAGTCAACGGAGTCGTTGTTTGGCGTCGGCCTGTTACGAAACTCGACTCTTTGTTCGCCGGCATACAAAAGTACAAAAAGTACTCAGCTGAGATTCGCAAATTGCGATTGAAGGGAGATTGGCCCGGAAAGTTTCCAGAAGGTCTTCGTGAAAGTGCTTTCGCCAGCGAACGTAGTCTTGAGGAAAAGGATCACGATTTGATGGCCGAGGTGATCGGCGATCGATTCAAGAACGTGGAAATGTTAGCGCTTTATGACGACGCGAATTCGAAAGTCAGTACCGAATCGGCGGAGCGATACAACCAGTTTCGCAAATGGGTTTTTCCCGGCTACGGCCATGGAGTTCGAATGGACTATCGCACCGTCCCCAAAAAGATTCGCACATCGGAGCAGCTGGCCGCGGACAACGAGAGCGAAATCGAATGTCCGGCGTGGGACATGATCGAGCTTGCAAAGGAGGCCGGTAAATTGGATGAGCTCGAAGAAGCGATCGGTGCACTCGAAATTCCGAAAGATAAATTGCTTCCCAAGTTCCGAGATATGACGGCATTGAAGGCGTTGTTGGCGATCGCCAAAGAAGACGACGAAACGGCTCGTGGGTATTTGAATGAAATTTATGCGTCGGTTGTCGCAGTTGAAGAGAAAGCGAAGAAGGACGAAAAGGAGAATGAAAACCATTCCGCGCCCAGCATCGACCGAACTTCAATCATGGTGCCAACTTGGTTTGCGACGAATCGACCTGCGTTGCTCGATTGTGCAACCAGTCTGCAAACGAAATGTCAATCAGGTTTGGGCAATGCGATCCTTGCTCGAATCGAAAAACGTTCTGACACAATGGCCACGACCAAACCGTTGACTCAATGGAATGCCGCACATACTGGAATCCAGTCGATCAATCAGCAGGGCGGATACCTTGATCAATGGCGGATGTCGGCGATGGGAGTTTTGGAACGCTCGCCGGGCCATGTGAGCACTCCGCTCTATTTTCAGTCTCCTCTGAAGGGAAAATTTGAAATCACAGCGGACGTGTTGCGAAAAAGTGGGGCTCAATGTTGGTTGGACTACGGAGGCTACGCTGCGATTCCGGATGGGAAACGGTTTCGGTCTAGGATTGCAGGCAATGCGAACAGGAGTTCGAGCGAGAAATCCAAAAAGCAAGTCCCTCGATTGCATAGCGTTGTTCAGTATCGGATCGCGGTCGATGGAAACAATGTTGAAACTTATGTCAACGACGTTCGCGTGAGCCGACACGAATTCGACCAGGCACCGCAACCGTGGTTCAGTTTGCAAACCAACGTTGGAAGTGCTCGTCCGATTTTGCAAAATGTTCGCATTACGGGTCAGCCTGAAATTCCAACTGAGATCGATTTGTTAGCAGCCGATCGACCACAGTGGAGCGGAGCGTTCAAGCGTTTCAAAGAATCAACGGATGATCAGAATCGACATTATTCCCATCCCGGTTCGGTTCCCGCCGATCCATGGTTGCTGAAAAAAGGTGAACTGACTGCCGGTTCGCTCAAGATGAGTCTTCCCGATCGTCATGTTTTCAAAGAGAGCAGGCTGTTTTATCAACGTCCGATGCTCGAAGACGGTGAATTCGAATTTGAGATGTTCGCCGATGATGAAAAATTGAAACTCTGTCACGTTTCGCTTGGTCGTACTGCTTTGTTGCTGAAAGAAGACGGCGTTTGGCGGCACGAGATCGGAGGATACGACGGCACCGAAGAGACCGAAGATGAAAAGATCGCAGACTCTTCTGGAGTAGAACTGAAGAATGAAGATTGGAATCAGATTTTGATTCGACTCAAAGGCGACACCGCAACGTTGCTGGTCAACGATCAGGAAGTCGCGACGTTTGAAGTCGCAGATGCCCCGTCGTTACGTTTCCCGGGCTTGTTTCGATTCTCCGATCAGAGCAATGCTCAGGTTCGCAACATCAAGTATCGCGGCGAATGGCCGAAGACGTTGCCATCGGTTGAGCAGCAGGAACTGGCGCAGCATTCTACGGATCCGTTTGAGGGAGCGGTTGTCGGCAAAGCGAAAGTATTTGACCTGTCAAAAAGCATTGAGGAACTGAAAACCGTTGGCTTGGAGGTCACGGATGGTGGGCAGATCGAAACGACGAGCAACGGCGTTAAAATTTCCACTCGCAAGAATGCTGATTCGGCGAAGTGGCCTGCTTTCAAGTCGATGGTCAGCGCAAAGGATGACTTCGACTTGAGCGTTGGCTTTTCAGATTTGAAGATCGCCAACGTAACCGGTTGGGGCTGCGGTCTCGACTTGCAGGTCGACTTCGATTGTGTTGAAAGTAAATCGCTCACTATCGGAATGCGGCGCGATAAGGACAATGCCATGTTCATTATTGCTCAACGTGAGTACGACGATCCCAACGGTAAACGTAGCTACGAAACGACAAAGCTTCATGAACCATTCGAAAAAGGAACATTGCGGATGGTTCGACGCGGAGGAAAAGTGTACGCGTTGGCCGCCGCGGATGGCGGAAAGCATCGATTGATCGCCAGCTATATCGTTGGTAAGCAATTGGCTTCGGCAATTTCCGTCACTGGCAGATCCGCAACCGATACGGCTGAACTTGATGTGGTCGTCAAAGAAATTAGTTTGAAGCTGGCAGAGTAGCCAACGCCAAGCGGGCCTGAACAAGGAATCCGGGATTGGCAAGGACTGATGGCCGTTTGGCCACTCCAACGGTGTTCTATTCTTCCGTCGTTGACACAATTTAGAACAATGCGCTGCAACGAGCCTGAAAGGTAGGCGAAAACCATCAGATAAGCTGTCGCTTTCGAAAAAACTGGCAGAATATTGATTGCGGTAATGTTTCGATTGGCGATACCATATATAGAAGCGATCGCGAAAGAACCAATTCCACTCTGGAGCTAGACGATGGAAAATATTCGAGTCAGCGTTGAAACAGTTAGACAGCGTCAGCAACGTCAATGGATTTGGCAATGCGTTTCGACAGGATTGGTGTTTGGCGGGTTGGCCGCTTGCGTGCTGGCGATCGCTCGCGCGATCAGTGAAGGACAAGTTCCACTTTTGTGGATTGCCGCAGCGATTGTTGTCGGTCCGTTGCTAGGTTGGCTCTGGTCTGCCGTGACGTTTCGCAAAACGTCGATGGCCGCAACACAGATCGATCAATGCTGTCATCTCAAAGACCGCATCGCGACGGCCCTCAGTTTCTCAAAGAAGAAACAAACCGATGTGCTGCATCAATTGCAAATCGAAGACGCCAACGAAAAAGCAGCCAACATCGATGCTGTTGCGGTGGCTCCGATCAGCGCTCCGGGTGCTTGGCTTCCGGGGCTTGGTTTGGCGATGGTTGCAATCATCTTAGGTATCGTCACGACTCCAATCGAATCTGTTGTGGCGGCACCGATCGTCAACAGCGTGATTCTTGATCAAGCTTCCAAAGCCGAAAACGCGTTGGAGGATTTGAAAGATTTCAACAAAGAAGAAATCGATCCTGAGCTCGAAGAGATCATCAAAGAACTTTCAGGCACAATTGCCGAATTGAAAAAGCCCGGCGTCGATCCAAAAGAAGCTCTCGCAAAGTTTTCTGAAATGGAAGCAGCTCTGCAAAAGAAGCAGGAGCAGCTCGAGACCAGCAGTACCGAACAGACCTTGGCAAAGGTTGGCGAAGCAATTGCATTGGCTCACCCGATGCAAGCCGCGGGCGAAGCCATGTCCAATGGTCAAATGGAAAAAGCCGCCGCGGAGTTGGACAAGATGGAGATGCCGGAACTCGATCGCAAAACGGAAAAAGCAGTTCAGGGAAAATTGGCAGAGTTCGGCGAAAACGAAAACGGCAAAGCCGGCAAGAAAGTTCGCGAAGCGATCAAGAAGTTTTCCGAAGGCATGCGAGGCGGCAAGCGATCGAAGTTTCGCGAAGGCGTCGAAGGCTTGGCCGGAGAGTGCAAGAAGCAAGGTCGTCGCAAACGTCTGAAAGATCTGCTCAGGAAGCAGTGTCGTTGCTTGGGAGATTGCAAGAGTGAGTGCGAAGGCGAGTGTGAGAGTACGGCAGACTCAAACAAAAAGGGTGGCAGCAATTGGGGGCTGGGGCGAAGCACCAATGAACCCGGTGACAAGACTGCGAAACTCAAGACAGGTCCGCAGATGGACATCAAGGGGCAGGAATCTGACTCTGGCGAGATCGACGTCGAGACGATCGAATCGGCTGAGCAAAATCAGGAGGCGATTCGCGAGTACCGCAAGCAGGCCAAGAAGTACGAGCAGATGAGCGAGTCGGTTCTTTCCGAAGAAGCCATTCCGCTTGGGCATCGCCAAACGATTCGTCGCTACTTCGAAATGATTCGCCCTTCCGGAGAAGGGACCGACGCGGTCAAAGCGGAAACGGATCAGTAATGAATTTCAGATGACTTGGTCCAATTGGCCTGCAGTTAGTCCTGCAGGCCTTTTTCATTATCTTCTTCGCCGACACCGCCGACTTCGGCGACCGATTCAATTCGTGTGATCAACGCCCGTCGTCTTTTACTTCCCACTTTCAGGTCGCCCAAGCCAATGTGGACTTCCGAGGCGAGCTCTTTTCCGCCGTCGATTCTTTCGAGCACTTCGACCATCTTTTCGACTTCGTCTTCCGAGTAATTCCTCGTCTCGTCTTCGCTGGAAACTCGCCAACCGTTTCGTGCCGCGATGAATTTGAATTTTTCCTTATAGGCATCGATTGCCCACGGTGCTGCGTCACTTTCAAGTAAGCCATGTAAAACCAGAAACGGAAGTGGTTCCTTTTCGCGATAGCCAACTCTTGGTGGCGGGTCCCAATGCGGTGGGAAAGCTCCACGCGAATTTTCCGCAGTAAGCTGACCGAACTCGGCGAATTTTCCCGCCTCGATCAGTTGCTCACACTTCCACCGAAGCTGCTGTTCTGGTTGGGTGACGAACAGAAATGGAATCCAAAGACCGATCCCTGCAATCGCCAACAGCCATGCCGATCTTTGGGCAACAGGATTTCTACCTTTGTTCTCTTCTTTAGATCGGTAATACGCCAGCTTGCGGCGACGGCAACAAATTGCAATGTAGCCAATGGCCCAAATCAAGATCGTTCCGTAGCACAACAGGATCAACAAATGACGAATGCCCAGAATGATCTGTTCACTTTCGGTCAGTCGCACGCCACCCATGATCATAAAGATTGGCCCCGGAACGTAGTACAGGGCCAGCATCGCAAGAGTGTCACTGAACAGCAGCACAACAATCGTCGAGCGCCAGACTGATGTGCCGCACAAGACGTAGACACAACGAATCATCAACAGGACTCTCCAAACGGCGACGATTCCTAGCAGGTAAAGGTTTGCACGAGTCGCGTCGCCCGGATCGAAAAATCGTTCCACAGGAATGCCGTAAACCAGAGCCAGCGGCGCGGTCATCCAGTACACGTTTAAGAAACTGCGAAATACTTCTGCGAACGAGCACTCTTTTTCGCCGTTGCATTTAAGGAACAGAAAGATCGGCAAAACCATCGCTGTACATCCGATCAGCGAAGCCGCCAAAGGCAACACGAGGTGCCACGGTTCAGCGATCAGATACTCTCCGTCGTACTCTCTCGCGAAACCGGCCGCGATCACAAACAGCAAACCGATCCAGGAGGCTGATTTGCTGGCTGCGACTTTGAGAATTGCTTCTCGTTTGAATAGCAGAAAGTCGACAACGGTACGGGGAGTGATCGTTTCAGTTGCTGAATTGCTCATGATCGATTTCTTCTCTTCGATGTCCAGATCTTTCGCCGCAATGATGTTCGCTTCGCCGAAGCGTCTTTTGAAAACACGGTTTCCATTATTCTTACAAATCCAGCTTCCAACTGTTCGACGCTCATTGTGTCGGGTTGGTGAACGACATCAAACAACGTGTAGTACGACCAGTCGCGGTCAGGAATAAGCCGTCCGTCTTTCTTGAATCGACGATGGAGGCTTGTACCCGGAAACGGTGTTTGCAAAGTGATTTGGATCTCCGCAAGGTTACTGCCATTGATGAATTTGGCCATCGCATCGAGACTCTGATCCGTTTCCCCGTCCGCACCCGCGATGAAACAACCGTTGGTCACAATACCGGCGCTTTGAATTTCATCAATCGCGTCCATCATACGTTGCGGTTCAGTTTGCTTTTTGCCCATTCCCGGATAGATATGAGTCGGGGATTCGATCCCTACTAGGACCTGAACGCAACCGGAATCGGCAAGTGCCTGAACGAGTTTTGGATCTTCGCCAATCCGCCAGTCGGATTCTGTGAAGTACTTGATGTGGGCCGCACCAATCGTTTCCAACAGCTCATACGGATTCTTACGCCCGGCGAGCGTATTGTCGTCAGCAAGTTCAAGCCAAGGTGATGAATCGAGACCGCCGATGAGAGCCAATTCTTCCGCGATGTTTTGTACCGGTTTGAATCGGGCCGGCCCCAACAATCGGCTGGCTCCACAGAACTCACAAGCCCAAGGACATCCGCGCTGCGTCTGGATCGTCCAACGTTGAGGTGACTTCTTGCCCAGCAAATCAAATCGCGGCTGCGGGCTGTTTTTTAGATCGAAAACTTTTTCGGGTTTGTAAATGGATTGTAGATTTCCGTCAGCGGCATCTTCAAGAATTCGCAACCACGAACCTTCTCCATCGCCAACGCAAACGCTGGTCGCATGAGAAGCCGCCTCTTGCGGCAGAACTGTCGCGTGCAAACCACCGATCACCGTCGGCAATCCATGTGCCTTCATCTGATCGCAAAATCCATAGGCTTCGATGACAGAAGCCGTTAATGCGCTCACGGCGACCAAGTCTGGTTCTGTCGCGACAACGTCTTCGATCAATGCTTCGGTGTCCGATGACGGATGGTAGCTGCAAGTCCACGGATCGGGCGTCATTCCAGCAAGGGTTAGCAAACCAAGTGCTGGCAATCCGGCCAATGCTTCGGCTCGTTTCTTCAACCCCGGCAAGCGCATTCCCAGTTTCAACATTTCGCGTTCTCGAACGCGCAAACCAGTAAATGGAACAAAGGCAATGTGTGACATGTCTTTAGCATAACGGCCTTGAATTCTGACTGGTTGCCCGTGCAACGGTTCAGTGGTTGGATAGACCACCAAAAAGAGCCGAAAACGCTAGCATGCGTGAACTTTTCGGGCATTTCTTCGGTAGTCTGCAAAGTTCCACGAAAGTTGGACCAGATGTGTCACGTCTACAGCGAATAGTAATGATGAAGAGGTTGGACATCAGTCACGGCCTGACACAAACCCCAGATTCAAATCAAGGAAGAAACCATGTTGGTACTATCAAGAAAGAAAAACGAAGCAATCGTTATCGGTGACAATGTTCGCATCGAAGTCCTCAAAGTCAGCGGCAACACAGTGCGTATCGGAATCCAGGCTCCACGAGAAGTTAAAGTTCTCCGCGGCGAATTGGCTCCGTATGGCATCAGTGATGTGGATACTTCTGAGGAGGATTCCGCGAGTGGTTCCAAGCTCGAAGCGGTCCGGGAAGACGGCGAAGGGTACTCCTATGAGATGACTTTGCCTTTGGAATCGGAAGAATCGGCAACCCTGCCCAACCCATTTGTTGCTCAAGCAATGTAAGTCGTGCGGTTAGGGGATTTTGCGGCTTCGCAAGTGGTTCTGGGGTCGTTACATTTTGGTCATGACCCTCGACGAATCGCAAATCCCGCTGAAGCTCCACGACGTTTCCGTCCTGTACGGAAAGCACGTCGCGATCGATGGACAGCTCGGCAGCATGAATCGCAAAGACTTCAGCCGCCTTGTTGATTCCAAAGGCGGAACGTTGGTCGAGCTCTCCAGTTCACAGTTGGACTTGATCGTCGTCGGAGCAGAATCGACGCCCCGCGTGTTGAATATCGCCACGATCAACACTGACCAGATCGCGGAAACCGAACTATGGACGTCGCTTGGATTCATTGAACCCGAAGCGGAGATCGGTCGGCTTTACACGCCCGCGATGTTGGCCGAACTATTGAACGTTCCCGTTTCGACGATCCGCAGATGGCATCGACGCGGATTGATTCAACCCTTGCGACAGGTCAAAAAGTTGCCTTACTTTGATTTCGAAGAAGTTGCCTCTGCGAGGAGGATCGCCAGATTGATCGCCGCAGGAAATGCTCCTTCAGATATCGAAGCCAAACTTTCAAAGATCGCGAATTCAGAAAGTGTCAATCAACGTCCGCTCTCCCAGTTGTCCGTCATCGTCGAAGGCAAAGATGTTCTGTTACGGCAGGGAGACGGCTTGATCGAACCAGGCGGCCAACAAGTTTTGCCATTCGAGACGATGGACAACGAGAACGAATGTGCCCCTTCCCTGTTGCCGATCGAACTGGGCCAACGCTTTGCGACCAACGATAGCGATCCTGATTTTTCATTTAACCTCGAAAGCGGCGAAGATCACGAAGCGTTGCTTGCTCCTGATGAGCTGATTGAATTGGCGATCGAGCTTGAAGACGAAGGAGAGCTTGCTGGTGCGATTGATTGCTACCGCAATATTTTGATGTCGCACGGTCCATCAGCGGACATTTCGTTTCGAATGGCTGAGCTAATGTATCAGTCTGGCGATTTGTCGGCCGCCCGCGAACGATACTACAACGCGATCGAGCTGGAGCCATCCTATGTTGAGGCTCGTGCGAGTCTCGGTTGCGTGTTGATGGAGTTGGGTGAAACGGAGATGGCGATTTCCTGCTTTCAGGGAACCTTGGATCAACATCAAGACTATCCTGACGTTCACTTTCATCTAGCAAAGTTACTGTCGGAATCTGGTCGATCGGGTCAGGCGGTTCAGCACTGGGAAGCTTTCCTGCAGCTGGCTCCCAAGAGTCCGTGGGCCGAAGAGGCCCGTTTGCAGCTTGGCGAAGACATCCCGCGCGGGTAGGTTGTTGAGCAAATCCCAACCCGAAGCGTCAGCGAGGTTCCAGCTGCACCTCGCGAACGCGTCGGGTTAGGATTTTGCGTCCCAAGTCGAACCCAACGCCCCACAAAAAGTACCCATGAAAATACACGCAACGACCATCCTTACTGTCGAAAAAGACGGACAAGTCGCGATGGGCGGCGACGGCCAAGTGACGCTGGGCAGCGCCGTGATGAAGTCCGACGCCATGAAGATCCGAAAACTGCTCGACGGCAAAGTACTCGTTGGTTTTGCGGGCAGCAGCGCCGATGCGTTTGCGTTGATGGAACGTTACGAAGGATATTTGAAAGACTCGCCAAAAAATATCACGCGTGCGGCGACGGAACTCGCCAAGCAATGGCGTATGGATAAAGCGTTGCGTCAACTTGAAGCGTTGTTGATCACAACCGATGGAGACACCATCCTGTTGGTCAGTGGAACCGGAGACGTGATTTCGCCAACTGATGGAATCGCAGGAATTGGGTCCGGTGGGAATTTTGCGATAGCCGCCGCTCGGGCTTTGAAACAGCACAGTGATCTGTCAGCCGAAGATATCGTTCGCGAAAGCCTTACGATCGCCGGTGGGATCGACATCTATACCAATACAAATATCGTCGTCGAAAAGATCGACTCATAAGCAATACAAGCCCGAAGCGCAAGCGAGTGGTCGGTCCGCGGAATAGTGGCCTGACCACGTAACTTGGTGCATAAACATATCCGGCGACCACTCGCTGGCGCTTCGGGCTTGTATTTGCTGAATCAAGGGAAACAAAACATGTCTGAAACAAAAACTCCACTCAAACCTCGCGAAACCGTCGAGCAGCTGGATCGCTACATCGTTGGCCAAGCCGACGCGAAACGTGCCGTCGCCGTCGCGATGCGTAACCGTTGGCGGCGCCAGCAATTGTCCGATGAAATGCGGAACGAAGTATCACCGAAGAACATTCTGATGATCGGCTCAACCGGCGTCGGTAAAACGGAAATCGCCCGCCGCCTCGCGAAGCTAACCGGTTCGCCGTTTATCAAAGTCGAAGCGAGCAAGTACACCGAAGTTGGCTACTACGGTCGCGACGTCGAAAGCATGGTTCGCGAATTAGTCGACAACGCGATCACGATCGTGCGCACGCAAGAACAGGATCGCCTCAAGCCTGACGCTGACAAGAAAACAGAAGATCGGCTCGTGGAGCTTCTTTGTCCCACGCCCGGCAGCACTCCATTCGGTGGCAGCCTTTCCGATGCGTTAAAGCCCGAACCAGATGAGTCCTTCGAGCGCACTCGCGAAAAGATGCGAAAGATGTTGGTCGATGGCGACCTAGAAGATCGACTGGTCGAAGTCCGTGTCGAGCAAAAATCGGCTCCAATGATGATCGGTGGAATGGGTATGGACCAGATGGATGGCGACTTTCAGGGCATGCTGGAAAAGATCATGCCGAAGTCTCAGTCAAAACGCGAAGTCAAAGTCAGCGACGCTCGAAAGATCATTTTCGAACAGCAATGCGACGCGATGATGGATGAAGAGGCCGTCAATGCAGCGGCGATTCAGCTCGCCGAAAACGAAGGCATGATCTTCCTCGATGAGATCGACAAGGTCATCGCTTCGGAAGGCAAGTCAGCCGACGTTTCTCGCGCTGGGGTTCAGCGAGACCTGCTTCCGATCGTTGAGGGAACCTCGGTGAAGACTCGCCATGGCTACATTAACACCGATCACATTCTGTTCGTCGCCGCCGGTGCCTTCCACAAGAACCAACCCAGCGATCTGATGCCGGAATTGCAAGGTCGTTTCCCGATCCGTGTTGAACTGAGAGACCTCACTGAAGACGACTTCGTCCGAATCCTAACCGAGCCCACCAATAGTTTGACTCGACAATACGCAGCACTGCTTGAAACCGAAGGCGTGAAACTTGACTTCGCTGAAGACGGCGTCCGCGAGCTTGCGAAAATAGCAACTCGCGTCAACGAAACGACCGTCAACATCGGAGCCCGTCGACTTTATACAATCCTCGAACACTTGCTTGAAGAGCTCAGTTTCGAGGCCCCTGATATGTCGACGGGTGCCGTTACGATCAACGCCGCGTACGTCACGGAGCGATTGGGCAAGATCGTCGAGGACGAAGACCTGAGCCGCTATATCCTTTAGCGTTTGCCAACAAACTTCAATGGTATCCCAGACTTGGGCGCCATCGTGATGTTGCGCCGGTAAAGAGGCTCTGTTTCCGGTGCATCGCCGGGCAGTTCGAATCGAAAGTTCTTTATCCACGCGGCGATCACCATTTTCATTTCGAGCATCGCCAACGTTAAGCCTGGGCGGAGCAGTGCGAGAGTGTGGCTTCCAACCGCACGATTGCGTTGTTGGTAAATGAAATGCTCCGGTTGGAAGCCGCAACCGCGATTGTCGAAATATTGCTTACGGCAGAACGGTCAACGCTATCTGCGGCTACCGCTGGATGATCATGGATCCAAGTCGATCATCTGGATTGAACGCCGATGTTCTCTTATATTCTTCGCTCCACAAACCATCACTTTTTGCAGCAAATACCATGGCCAAACAAACCATTGCCAACGTCGACGTCGCTTCCAAAACCGTGCTCATGCGAGTCGATTTCAACGTTCCGCTCGACGATGAGTTGAAGATCACTGACGATCGTCGAATTGAGATGGCACTGCCGAGTATCAAGTCCGTGATCGAACGCGGTGGCAAGCTGATTTTGATGAGTCACCTTGGCCGTCCGAAAGGTGAAGCGGTTGCCAAGATGAGCCTGAAACCTGCTGCCGATCGCCTCGGTGAGATTCTTGGTTCGACCGTTCACTTCGCGACCGACACCGTGGGCCCGGACGCGACGGCGAAAGTCGAAGCGTTGGCCGATGGCGAAGTTCTGGTTTTGGAAAACCTCCGCTACGACGAGCGAGAAAAGAAAGGCGACGAAGCATTTTCGGCTCAGTTAGCTGCCTTCGCAGACATCTACTGCAATAACGCGTTTGGAACCTGCCATCGTGAGCATGCTTCCATGTTCGGCGTTCCCAAAGCGATGGGCGATAAGCCAAAAGTTGTTGGTTCGCTGGTTGAGAAAGAAATCAAATACCTCAGCGGCGTGATTTCGAATCCTGACCGCCCTTTCGTCGCGATCCTTGGCGGAGCGAAAGTCTCTGACAAAATCAAAGTGATTGAGAACTTGCTGGATATCTGCGATCACGTGATCATCGGCGGTGCGATGGCTTACACGTTTTCGCTTGCTCAAGGCGGAAAAGTTGGTGGAAGTTTGGTCGAACCGGATTACGTTGACTTGGCGAAATCGCTGATCGAAAAAGCCGGCGACAAATTGGTTTTGCCTGTCGACACCCATTGCGGCGATGCCTTCAACGCCGAGTGTAACAAGCGGGTCGTTGCTGCTGGCGAGATTCCTGACGGCTGGGAAGGATTCGACATCGGTCCTGAATCGGCAAAGAAATTCGCGGAGATCATCAAGTCCGCCAAGACCGTGGTTTGGAATGGTCCGATGGGCGTTTTCGAAATCGCTCCGTTTGCCGAGGGAACCAAAACGGTTGCTCAGGCGATTGCCGATAGCGAATCGGTTTCGATCATCGGCGGCGGCGACAGTGCCGCTGCGGTTGCGCAGCTTGGCTTTGAAGATTCGGTAACGCATGTCAGCACCGGCGGCGGAGCGAGCCTTGCAATGCTTGAAGGCAAAACTTTCGCGGCCGTTGAAGTGCTCGACGAAGCGTTGGTGGCATAGGCCTCTGGCCTGTGATTGTATTGGTCTAGCGGCGGCTTCAACCCGCCGCATCGCGTCTTTCGGGTTGGAGCCAAATATGGACGACCAGATTTTCTACTACCTTGCGTTGGTTCCACTGCTTGGAATGCTGGCGCAACTTTTGGCTTGGTGGATTCGGGTTCCTTCGATCCTGCTGCTGCTTGGCTTTGGTGTGTTGTTGGGGTTTTGGATGAATCCCGATGTCATCCTGTCTGAGCTCAGTGGCGACGAAACACTTGGACCGAAGATTGTCTTTCCGTTGGTCTCGCTTGCTGTCGCGGTGATTCTGTTCGAAGGCGGATTGTCGCTGCGATTTCATGAACTCAAGTCCGCGGTTGGCGGCGCTGTGATTCGACTTTGTACGATCGGCGTTTTGATTTCGTGGGTGCTCGGAAGCCTGTTCGCTTGGTGGCTACTGGGGCTCCATTGGAAGTCAGCAGTTTTGTTGGGAGCCGTCTTGGTAGTGACAGGCCCAACCGTTGTCGCGCCGCTGCTACGCTACATTCGTCCGAACCGAAAAATTGGCTCGGTCGTGAAATGGGAAGGCATCATCATTGATCCGATAGGTGCGATTCTGGCGGTGTTGGTTTTTGAGCAGCTGTTTCATCACGGACATCACGGTTCCGAAGCAATGACCATCTGGGAACCGCTGACCAGTATCGTAAAAACGTCTGCGATCGGAATCGGATTCGGCTGCGCAACTGGATGGTTGCTCACCACAATCGTGAAGCGATATTGGATGCCAGACTATTTGCATGGGCTTGCATTCCTTGCCAGTTCACTGGCTGTTTTTGGACTTTCCAATTGGCTGATGCACGAATCAGGTCTCGTCACGGTAACGGTGATGGGAATCTATTTGGCCAACCAGAAAAAGATTTCAATCGAACACGTGGTCGAGTTCAAAGAAAACCTTGGCGTGTTTCTGATTTCCTGTTTGTTTATCGTGCTCGGTTCGCGACTTGATCTTGCGGTACTGGGTGAAGTCGGCTGGCGGGGAGCTTTCTTCGTGCTGCTGATGATCGTGGTCGTGCGTCCGCTTTCGATTTGGGGTGCCATGTGGAAATCAGGTTTGAGTAAGCAGGAACAGATCTTTCTGGCTTTTCTAGCGCCGAGAGGAATCGTTGCGGCTGCTGTGGTCAGCGTGTTTTCGCTTCGTATTTTGGCGAGTGCTGATCAGGACCCGATGCTGATGAGTGATGCAGAAATTTTGGTGCCTGCTACGTTCATGTTGATTGTTGGGACGGTTGCCGTTTACGGATTGGGAGCCGCTCCGTTGGCGCGTCGGTTGGGGTTGGCAGAATCGAATCCGCAAGGAATTCTGTTCGGCGGAGCAACCCCGTGGATACGCGACGTGGCCGCAATATTGCAGGATGCCGGTTACACGGTGGTCGTCGTTGATACGAACTACGAAAATGTTTCAGCAGCAAAAATGGCCGGTTTGGATGCTCACTGTAAAAGTATTCTTTCCGATTACGTTCACGAGGAAGTTAACCTTGCTGGCGTCGGTAGGTTTTTAGCGTTGACGAAAAATGATGCGGTCAACGCGATGGCCGCCGCTGAATTTTCGCATCTATTCGGAAGCCAAAACGTCTATCGGCTTCTACCGGGCGACTTGGGTAAGGGCTCGCGATCGAAAGTCGGTGAAGTTTCTCGAGGTCGAGAATTGTTTGCCGAAGAGTGGGCTGAAGAGCGATTCGAGGCGGCTTATGAGTCAGGCTTTCGCCCAAAGCTGACGCGAATCTCGGAAGAGTTTACTTTCGAAGATTTCTCATGCAAATATGGCGACGAAGTTTTAGTGCTGTTTGTTATTGAGCCCAACGGCTTGCTGCACATCAATACTGCCGACTACGAGCTGGAACCCAGGGTTGGTCAATCTGTAATCGCTTTGGTGAAGGCTGAAGGCGATCAGGGTTGAGCGAGCGAAGAATGGTGCGTGAGGTTCTTACCAGCTCAACGTGCCTTTGCTCTGCCCGAACTCATTGGCCTCAATTCCGGCTTGATTCAGCATTGAGACAAACAGATTGCAAAGTGGCGTGCCTTCTTTTTGCTTTATATATTGCCCGTGCTTGAATCCACCTCCGGCAAGGAAAACCGGAAGATTGTTCGCGTGGTGAGCATTGGCGTTGCCAAGGTTGCTGCCGAACAGAATCGATGTGCTGTCCAACAACGACTTGCCCGATTCGGTTCGGGATTTCATGTTGCCAAGCAACTCCCCGTAGCAGCCCACGATACTGGCTTCGATCTTTTGAAGCTGTTCGATCTTCTCTTCATCTTGGCCGTGGTGCGAAAGATTGTGATGGTTGCCGGTGACACCGTCGACCTTGGGAACCACAAAGTGATCCTGAACCATGATCGAAATCACGCGAGAGGAATCCGTTTGAATAATCAGCGGAACCAAATCCGTCAACAGTTTCACGCGGCCAATCATGTCGGCGTGGTCAGCGATGTCAGACGGTTGTGAAGCGTCAACTTTCGGTTTTGGTTTGTCCATCCAGCCCTGGGACGTCTCAATGTTTTTCTCGGCTTGTCGCACGGATTCGAAGTAGTCGTTGAGCAAATGGTTGTCGGCGGCACTGGCCTTGCTTTTGAGTTTTTTGGCTTGCGAACCGAGTTCGTCGAGAATGCTTTTACCGTCGCCAAGCCGCTGCTGCTGTTTGCGGATTTCAGCGGGCTTTCCTTCGAGGAACATTTTTGCAAACAGGTTTGCTGGACTCGTCTCGGCCGGGATCATCACACCGCCGCTGGTGTACGACTGACTTCTTCTTTTTGCTGATCCGAGCGACACTGAAGAGAATCGAGTCTGGTTGCCGAAGTGGTTTGCCGCGACTTGGTCGATTGAAATCGTGTTGCGGAATCCGCCCATGCCGGGTTTGCGCGCCGACGTCAGGAACGTGAGTTCACTGTCGTGTGGTTGTCGGCCGGTTTGGTCTTCATGTTGCAAGCCGGAAAACAGAGTGAAGTCTTTGCGATGATCTTTTAGCAGGTCGAGGTACGGCGTTGGTTCGTAGTCGGCACCAGCAGTTTCAGGGAAAACGTTTGGCGGATGGAGGCCGAGTGCGGTGCAGATGAAGACGAGCCGTTTCGGCGCTTCGCCGCCAGCAAACGCCCACGCAGGAGCCATCGATTCCAAGAAAGGTAGCGAAAGAGAAACGCCGGTTGATTTGAGGAAAGTTCTGCGTTGCATGAGAAAGCTCAATGGGAATGAGTTGTGTGATTGCTGGCCACAGATGAACACAGATTAAACACAGATGTTGAATTTTTATCTGTGTAAATCTGGAAAGCGCCGGGGTAAACCGGTCAGGAGTAGTGAGATGTAAACACTCATACGAGTAAAGTTTAGCCAACAGCTCGGCCCAATCCCCTACGCGGCTTCTGGTAACAGAGGTGGGTGTAGCATGGGTGCTTGGGACCACGCAGGCAAGGCTATTGAGC
>CALLUY010000078.1 GCA_938010615.1 uncultured Pirellulaceae bacterium
TTGCCGGACCTTTGGTCCTAAAATAATCGGGGGAATCTAAGTCCCAGCCCGATGGGCTGGGCTAGGCAAGAAACGGGGCTTTGCCCCTAAACGCAAACACTGCAACTTCAAAACTTGCGCGTCGGGCTTGTATTGGAACGCACAGCTAAGAATTTGGGTTGGCAATTACGTAGCTCGTCTCTCCGAGGCGTTTTTCCACGCCTCGCAGAGACGTGCTACTTTGAGAAGCATGCCAAAACTGTCTGGCGATTCACCAAATCCATCCATGAATACTTCTGCACAAAATGTTACAGTACGATTACTGACAGCACTTGCGTCGATGCATTCCGGTTAGGCAATTCGGGGCCCGTCGGGATTTGCGTTTTTTCGTCGATTCCTGTTAGGTTGAGAAACTGAGCATCGGAGCCAGTTCGTCTCGATACGATAACTCTAAAGTGCGAACTCAACGTCTTGATCTGATTTAACCTATGTCACAATCGAAAAACACTACTTCTTCAAAAAAGAAACGTAAACGCACTCTTAAGCGTCGCATGGAACGCGCGACGGTCGGCTTTGGGTTGTCGCCATTGAGAGTTTTCCTATCACTGTTGTCACTGGTCGGTTTGGGTTGCCTTATCTACTTCGTCGTCTTCGCCGATGACTCTCAGGAAAATAGAGTCGTCAAAGCGCCAAGCGAAAAGAAACTGCAACAAACAGAGTTGACGGTAGATCAGCGACTTGAGCAGATTTTGAGGTTCAAGCCTGCCAACGATGCAAACTTCCTTGGGACCATCGATGAAGTGTTGGGTTTCGAAAGCGAACTCGAAACCATGGAGTCGAAGCCGGGTCTCACCGAGCAACAGAAGGTGAAGATCGAACAAATTCATGTTCGAAACCAAAGCGTTGTCGTCACGACAATGGTAAGCAACAAGATTGACTGTGAGGCCGAAAAAGCCAAGCTGTTTCGATATTGCTCGCAGCGGATTGATGCCGAGGACGACCAACTTAAAGAGGCGTGTCGATTTTGGCTTATCGCGGTTCCGGCGATTGAATTTGCCGAAGCTCCCTCAGAGCAGACACACCATGCGTTCGCTACTGCATTGACCACTTATCCGGACGGTTACCTAAAAACTCCAGAAAACGCTGCGACGCTCTGTGGGATAATGGTGAGAATGAGCAAGGGTGGGCCCGTCAAAAAGCAATTCGCTCTCAAAGGTTTCGACCTCATGACTGAACAGTTGGCCAAAAGTGAACTCGAATCGATTCATGGCATTGGCAACAGCCTGCGTGAGTTTGCGAATTTCGGCGACTACGATTTACCAACACTTGGCGAGCGTCTCCGTTGGAGTGATCCGTCAGCTCAGAAAGATCTCGCAGGTGCTTTTGATGCTCTTGTAAAGTTCCCAGAAACGGAAACGAAAACATGGGTCACACTGATTCGAGCTTACGAAAACTTATTGTCCACAGACAAAATCGAAGAAACGGGTGCTGCTTGGAAGAGGATGTGGGACATGTCGTCGGCGGTACCAACATCAGAAAAGAAAAAACTGCTCCAACAGATTTTGGACCGACAACGAACGCGTGCAATGTCAATCGGCACTCCCTTTGACATCTCTGGAACAACCGCTGGTGATGGAAAAGAAATCGTCGACAACAAGGAGTTTAGCGCCATCTTCTTTTGTGACAAAAGCAGGACATCGATGAATTCTCTCGCCAAACTTGGAGCCGCAATCAAAGAACAACAGATCGGATACCTTCCAATTGTTGCGTTTGAGAAAGACTTGACTAAAGAGGACATAGAGACTCTGCACATGGTTCCAGAGTCCATTACAATCGCCTCACATGAGACAGCCAAGAAATACTTTGAGGCATTCCCAATCGATTTCTTCCCCTACCTGTTACTCGTTGACAAACAAGGAAAAATCCTCGCGGCAAACCTTGCGATTGAGCAAATCCCAACTCGAATCGCTGCCGTCAAAAGTGCTCAACGACGTGCCGCGAGAGACGCCGCATCACCGGCCGCTTCGCAATAATTGCCGGCTTGTAACGCAAGTTTTGAATATAGTACGTCAATTATCGCGGCGTTTTCTGACCGGAGTACGCTCTGGCAGAACGCAGAGGTGGTTGAGGCGACGCAGACGTTCCTTGGCCACTAAACAGCTTGGTCGCTTGCGTCGGAGCTTCTCGAGAGATTCGCTCGACGTGCTTTTGGAGCCCGCTGGTCATGCTGGATAGCTCATCCATATCTGCCTGATTCAAGACCGATCCATTTGAGCCAAAATCTGACTTGCCGAGCATACGGTCGATCATACTTGGGCCTGTCGCCGCTTTCGGTTGAAAGATCTTGCTCAACCCAGCCATGATTGGACCGGGAGTGCTTTTTTCAGACCCGAATTTAGGCGATCCAATTCCTTTGAGCTTGTCTAGAATCCCAAGACTCGGCAATGAAGGCTTCTTAAAACGAACATCGACGAAGTTGGAAATCGATTCAGGAAGCTGAAGCTTTTTGAACCCTAGAAACGTATTCTGTTTTTGTTCAAGGTTTAACGCTGCATTGTTCACGTTTCGAGTAAGGTCCTGCATCGACGGAAGCTGTGCATCTGCTTGCGACGTTGAAATCGAAAGAAACATAAACGCCAACAGTGCAGCTGAGAGCTTCGTTTTCATTGGATACTCGCCTTGGAAATTCTTGAGTCAGTTAGTCCTGAAATAGAATTTTCGAGTCTTTCAAACCAATCAACACATGTCCAGATCACTATTTCCGTTGCTAGCCGCACGCAGGCGGTTTGGATTGGTAGATTGAAAGGAAATGTGCGTTTTGCGGCCCATGGTGAAACTTGGGTCATTTCCGCTATGATGAAACGAAATCATTCCCATTGTTGAATCATTTTCATGTCTTCGGATTTCACGGAACACCAGTCCGATGATGAGCTCGGCAAAGCGAGAAAGCTGAGCATTGAGCCGACTCGCCCACCGGCGAAGATTGAAGGCTATTCCATCCAGAGTTTTGTCGGCCGTGGATCGTACGGAGAAGTTTGGTCGGCGATCGATCAGAAAACTGGCAAACGCGTCGCCATCAAATTTTACGCTCAACGCTCCAGCGTCGACGTGAAACAACTTGCTCAGGAAGTTGAAAAGCTGGTCGTTCTGGCCGCTGATCGTCACGTCGTGCAACTGCTGGATGTGGGATGGGACGCGTCGCCGCCTTACTATGTAATGGACTATATCGAATCCGGATCTTTGGAGGATCGTATCAAGTCCGGAGAACCGATGCCGGTCGATCGAGCCGTTGAAGTCTTCAAGGAAGTTGCAACTGGTTTGATGCATCTTCATGGCAAAGGCGTGCTGCACTGTGATCTCAAACCCGGAAACGTGTTGCTTGATCAGGACGGCAAACCACGGCTGGCTGATTTCGGGCAGTCAAGATTGAAGACCGACAACACATCAGCATTGGGTACGCTTTTCTATATGGCGCCCGAACAAGCTGATCTTCGGTCTGCCCCCGACGCCAAGTGGGATGTTTACGGTTTGGGAGCTCTTTTGTACACGATGCTGATCGGGAAGCCTCCGTATTACTCCGATGAGCTAAAGCAAAAAATTGAAAACGCTGAAACGCTTCAGGATCGTCTGAAGACCTATCGACGGTCACTCAATAGCGCCAGCCGACTACGCGAGCACCGCAATATACCGGGAGTTGATCGATCGCTTGCGGACATCATTGATCGCTGTATCGCACCGCGACCTTCGGATCGATTTGCCAGTGCCCAAAGCGTTCTTTCTGCGTTGCAACAGCGAGACATGAAACATCAGAATCGTCCGTTGATGTTATTGGGCATTCTTGGACCCGTGTTGTTGTTGGTCGTGATGAGCCTGTTTGGCTGGTGGGCGCTCATACAGGCCACTAACGATGCGGACCAAGCTGTTATTACCAATGCGGAGGACAAGAATCAGTTTGTTGCGGCGATGGCAGCCCGCAGCGCGGCTGAACAACTGGACGAATATTTTCGCGTGGTCAAACAGGTTTCGCAGGACGAAGACTTTCTCGAAGCCTTTGAATCGATGGTTCGCGACGAAGAGCTGGCTTCGATTCGTCAGCAGATTTCGGATCCAAATGAAAATGGAAAGGAAACAACCAAAAAATTGCGACAAGCGCTTGCGGATCATCCGGCGCGGCAAGGAATGCAGCCAATCCTCGAACGCATGATGGACGACCCGCAGGACGAGTACCCGGAAGTCGCAAGTTGGTTCGTGACGGATCGCGCTGGCAATCAAGTCGCGGGCGTATTTGATAGCGGCAACAGCGAGACGATTGGAAAGAACTACTCCTATCGAACGTATTTCACTGGATTCGCCAAGGATGTCACCGACAGCGACGGGCCCAGAAAATATCCTGTCGTTACCAACCCTGCTTCGAGACCGATCATTGAGAACCCTCATCTTTCGACAAGTTTCTTCAGTCAAGCGTCTGGTCTGTTGAAGGTAGCTTTCTCCGTTCCAATCCGCGACAAGGAAGATAAGGTTGTTGGAATCGTTGCGGCAACGGTGAACCTCGGAAAGTTAGGGGACTTCAAAAACGAAGCCAATCACTACGTCGTTCTGGTTGACACTCGAAAAGATGAAGGCGACCCCAATGCTGGCGACTCCAACGCAGGCGACAAGATTCTCGAACACCCACTCTTCTTGAGAGCCAAAAAGGAAAACGGAGACAAAGGAATTCCGAAAGAGCTGACCGACATCACAATCGACATGGAGAAACTGCTGCGTGAAAATACGGGCGTTGATCCGTTCGGAAAAACTTCCATGGGAAGTCTGTACGACCGCAGGTTCATTGTCGCCGGCGAGGAAGTGTTGAAAGATTCGATTAAGAATTCTGCTGACGATTCGTCGGAGGTAACTTTGGCGACCGATCAGGGCGGAATCCATGTTCTCGCGTTTGAAGACTACGAATCCGTTTTGAAACCGTCGCGCGAACTCAGTGCTCGGTTGGGCCGTCTGGCGTTGCTCGCGCTGCTGATTTTGCTTTCGCTGGCGATTGGCATGTGGCTGGCCGTCAATCGGCTGTTCCGCGAATCGCGACGAAGATTGGTCGGTTCACCAGACGGAGCAACAGGAAACACATTTACAGGCAGTTCCGTTGCTACAACCTCTCCATCGGAACCCGGATCCACCACTCGTGGATAATGCTGCTTTGGGCCGCTCCTATTCGACAACCAATCCACGGAAATCCTCCTCGGCCGCTGGAAATTGCGGATCGAGATCTGTAAAGACCTTCTTCAAGAGTTGGCTTATGACCAAGTTCCTGTACCACTTTTTATCGGACGGAATAATGTGCCACGGCGAATGCTTCGTATTGCAATTCGACAACGCGTCTTCGTAAGCTCGCTGATAATCGGGCCAAAGTTTTCGTTCCTTGAGATCACCCGGATTGAATTTCCAGTGCTTCTCCGGAACGTCGACTCGTTCCTGCAATCGTTCTCGCTGTGTTTCCTTGGAAATGTGCAGAAAACACTTTACAACTTTCGTGCCGTTATCGGAAAGCAGTTTTTCGAAGTCGTTAATGTGATCGTAGTACTTGTTCCATTCGGATTTCGGTACCAACGAGTGAACTCTGACCACCAAAACGTTTTCGTAGTGTGAACGATTGAAGATACCGATGTTGCCACGTCGCGGGGCAGCGTTGTGGCATCGCCACAGAAAGTCATGGTCGAGTTCTTCCGCAGATGGAACTTTAAACGACGTCACTTGGCAGCTTGTCGGGTTCATGCCTCGCATCACTGAACGGATCGTGCCGTCTTTGCCAGCCGTGTCCATGCCTTGAAGCACCAACAAAATGCTCCGTTGGTTTTCTGCGTAGAGCCGCTTCGCCATGGCGGCCATTTCGACTGCATTCAAACCAATCCGTTTACAAGCAGCCTTTTTGCCGAAGTCGAGATCTTCCGGCGGGCCGCTCGTGAAATCTTTCAACTTGATCGAATCGCCGGATTTGAAAACATGCGGCAGGGCAACGTCAAACTTGGACATGTTGGCTTCTCTGAGTGTTTAAGAAACGGTCGCGGTGTACTTGCGATGGCAATGTAGCGAGATTCACGTTTGACCTCAAGCAGGATCAACTGGCCTGAAAAGGGACCTCGACAGACATCAGGAGTCTTGTCCGGGCCGAACCGCCGCAAAAATCTCGTCAATCGTTTCTTCATCAGCATCGTGACCCCAAAGCCGTTCACGTTTGAGCTCATCGTCCTCTTCGCGGACTCTTTCGGGAACAGTAGTCGCAGCGATTGTCAATTCGGACGCCGAAAGTCGCAGGCATATAAAAAGCATGACCAACGTCGGAACACCAATCAGCATCAAATAGATACTCGCATCGCCGATATTTCGGTCTACGGCCGTGTATTGGACTCGGTACCAATTAAAAATCTGGCTGATGTCGAATCCATTTCGCATACTGTCCCAGAACACGTTTGGGGCGATCGCATAACTTCCCATGGTCGCCAGAAAGACTAGCAAGGCTGCACAAATCCCCATTTCAATAACAAACGGATTTCGAGTTTGAGACCGCCACGCGTACACTCTGGAAATCAAAAACACGATACAGAAGAAGAACAGGAAGTACACGAAATTTGCCACGATCGAGCAAACAGAAAATTGCGCGTCGATTCCGGTAAACGTTGCATTCATTCCCCCGCTCACGTTAGCAACATCAAACGGGATATCAAACAACGAGTATGCGACCGCGACGATCGCCATGATGGAACTTAGTCCGAAAGCCAATCCGACGACGAACAGGAATGCCCTGCCCGGCCCTGGCATGTACAACGAATACAGGGAACGTTGGAAAGCGGTGGTCGGCAACGATCTTCGCACACGCGGCGACATTCCAGGATGGCATGCGATCATCATCGATCCGGCGAGCAACAAATATTGCATCGCAAAACAAGAACCAGACATAAACGCGTGCTTGTTGAATCCGAACGCCGCCATTGCGGCAAGCAACCACCCAAAGAACACGACCACCTGAACCGTGACGCCGACACGAATCATGGTCGATCGATTGCTTGATGAAAATGCGATCTTTGCAGACGCCGCGAAGAACAAAATAATCGCCGTCGAAATCCAAGCTAAAAATGGACCCGCCAACATCAAATTAATCAACGGTCGTTGATTGGCCGGCATAGGAGCAAAGCAAATTCCCCAAGCCAAAAGGCACCACATCCAACCGCAAAACAGCAACCCGAGAATCAAGAACACGGCAATAACTTGCACCAGACGGGTTGAATCCGCTGCACTTGCCAGTGCGATCGCAAGACAACAAAGCCCAAATGAAACGATCAATCCGCCGCCAATTGAATAGTAGATTTGGGAAATGTCGACGCCGCGAAGCAAATAGCAAAACGAGATGCAGGGAGCCAATACTGCCATGTAGATCAAAACTTGTAGCATCGCGCTGCCAAGCTTTCCTGCAATGATTTGATATGGCTTCATGGTCGTAATCAAAACCATGTCAATCGTGCCGTCTTCGTACTCTTGAGCCAGTGAGCGGTACGTCGTGTAGGGGATGATCAACACTAGCGGCAAGCCAAGGATCCAAAGGAATCCGCAGAGCATGAACGCGCCCAGGGAGTCAACTTCGTAGCCGTCGCGAGCTGGCGATAGAGCAAAGAACGTCCAGACGATGACCACCGACAGAAGCACCATGAACGTGAGAAAGAACTGTCGGCTCTTGATTGCTTGACGGGTTTCCTTCACAAGAATCGAACTACAAAAGTCACTGATCCGATCCAACCAGGAGTCGAACTTCGTCGTAGCTTCTCTAGCGACTAGGAATTCGCCAACATTGCTTACGTCGGCAGTTCCTGACATGGAAACCGTTCCGGGAATCGGGCCGGTCGACGTTGAATCGTTGTCTTCGGAGCTCATTGGACGCGACCTTTGGTAACGTGGAGAAAGGCATCTTCCAGAGACCGTTGTTTGTTGGCAAAGCTGATCACGGCAAAACCGTTTTCAATCAATTCACGCAGCAACACAGACTGTTCCTCCAGCGATCCAGCAAACGCGAACTGCAAATTGTTTCCCGAAAGCCGAACGGGAGCCGCAAGTTTTTCTTCCAACCACAATTTGACAGCTGCTCCGTCGCGAACGACTTGCATCACCAACTGCCCCGCTTCGGTGGAGACGTCTACGCTTCCAATTTCAGTCGTCTGGTGTTGTTCGCCAGAGAGGATTTCTTCGACGGATCCGACGGCAAGTAGTCCTCCCTGCTCGATGATCGCGACTCGATCACACATTTCTGCCAGTTCCGTCAGAATGTGGCTGCTGATCAGGAGTGATTTTCCATCGTCCGCCAGCGCTGTGATCATTTCGCGAAGTTCGATACGAGCTCTGGGATCCAGTCCGGCAGCAGGTTCATCCAAAACGAGCACTTTCGGATTGTGGATCAACGCGCGACCAAGGCACAGCCGCTGTTTCATTCCCTTGGAAAGCCCTGTGATTGGCTTCTGCGCGATTTGATCCAGCTGCGTAAACCCCATCACGTTTCGAAGGCTGGAAATTCGATCCTTGCCTCTAAGTCCGTACGACCGCGCGAAAAAGTCAAGATACTCTTCGCAAGTCACGTTCGAGTAGGCGCCGAATCCGTCTGGCATGTAGCCCAATCGACGACGAACACGTTCCGGATCGTTCACACTGCAAAACCCGTCGACTTTCGCCGATCCAGAATCAGGCGTGTCGAGTGTCGACAGAATTTTCATGCTGGTTGTTTTTCCAGCACCATTGGGTCCAATGAATCCAAACACCTCGCCGGGATAAACTTTGAAGCTAACTTTATTGACGGCGACGGTTTTTCCAAACGTTCTCACAAGCTGATCGAATTCGATCGCCGGCCTAGAAGTAGAGTGGTTTTTTGAGGGCGAGAAGTTCATTCGTTAGCGAACTCCTGAGATGACATGAATTTCAGATTGCACCGTCGCGTCAGGAATCGGCATTTTGTACCGTTCACAAGTATCCGTAATCGCAAAATAGCGATCGTTCCTGTCGGACTTGAGTAACCTCGCAAGAGAAGACTCTCGCATACGCCAACAGTCAATAAGTCGTGTCGCCACAGTGGCCGTCGTCGTCGATTTGATGCTATTGCTGCCATAGTAGTTGATTGCGTTACTTCTGCTACGTTGCCGTGTGCTCGTTCCAGCAGCCAAAACAGTTGTCGGCGCTTGGTCTTGAATTAGGTCTCGTAGAATCTCGGCCGCGTCAGCGATGCTGACTTTTTCTGCGGACTTAGATTCACCGGCTGCAATTCCTTGACAGAGCCAAACTTCATTCGCCTTGCAGTCGTCGGTGAGGAAAGCGACCGCGACAACGGAACGCTTAAATCCATTGCGAACCGTCGCCGTGATTGAATCGCCCTGACCGTCCTCCACGAACACCAGCTTTTCCTGCGACTCGCCTGATGATCGCGATGAAACTTGGTGGCTGGTTCTCGCGCGAATTTCTCCGGCTGAAATTTCTTCGCTCGCCTCATCCCAGCTGATTCGCTGCACGCGTCCGCCGTTGGGAGCATTCACCAATCCGTAGGCTGAGCCTTCAAAACGGTACGCCGAGGGAGTCATTCCCGAATAGACATGCGCCAATGCTGATGTTGATTGACGCCCTGTCGTTTGATTCAAGTCTGTGAACGTGAACAGGTTGACTCGAGTATCGAATCCTTCGGCGAAAATCGCGTAGGCGAGGATAACGGTACAGAAGACGGTCGAAATAATTGGCACAATGACAAACATTAGATTCAACTTGTGTTTCCGCTTGAGCACAAAAAACGTGAGCGGACCAATCACCAGAAGGTAGAGGAGAATCGACATTTCAAAAACGTAGCGTGGCGGTTCGTCAAACTCCGGGAACCCAAAGGCACGAAGGGCATCGGAACTCAGGACACGATGATCACGTTTGATTGGCATTGACGATTCGGCGAACATGCTGGCAGTTGCCCACCGACGACCAGTTCCTTTCCCCGTACTCCAATCGGACGCTTCATCCGACAAACAGACGACTTGGCCCAACTCAAAATCGATAGACACCATGTCCTTCGCGATGCCTTTGTTGATGGCAATTCCAAATTTTTCCTTTTTAATATTCGCCTTTACGGGAAGCAAATTCAAATCAACGTCCTGCTGAATTCCGAAACCCAAGCCCGCACTCTGATTTCGAATCGTTTCTACTAGTGCCGCATCCACTTCTTCAGCGGTTGGGGGTTTGAATCGATAACGACAAATACGATTTGCACGAAGTTTGGCATCCGAATCGCCAAGTAAACGCAACGTGTCGTCCGCATTCTCCAAATCGTCGCCGCAATTCATGACGATTAGCCTTCCTGACGCTGCGACCCAGCGTTCGATTGCAAGAAGCTTCCCCGGATGCTTTTTGGCAAGCAATTTCAAATCATCGAAAGTGATGATGAGTTGCCCGAGACCTTCGTAGGCAAACCACCGCGACGGCAACGACTCGAGCGACATTGCTCCAGCCAATGGTGATGTAAATCCACCGAAGGTCATGAACGTTCGGCCGCCTCCAAAGTTAACGTTGGCATTTTGATACCATTCGCTTAAGTCATTGACCTTGGGAAACTTTTTGTTGGTTGCCACGGATGTTACCGTTTGCACCATCGGCGCTACTTTTCTGCTCATCGCCGTGAACTTGACCGATTCGTCTGCGATGACACCAGACGAAGCCAAAATAAATGACTGCTGGTCGGAAGTGGCCGCGAGTTGGTTGCTGCCATAGTCGTAGTAGCTACGTTTGGCAAAATCATTTCGGTTTAATTGCAGATTGCCATCGATCTCTGTGTGCAGGGACATTTGATATCCCGTCATGGTTGGCACGTAAAGTTCACCGACTGCCGATGTATCGCCTTTTCGAATCGAAACCTTCGTAGAAACTTTCGAGCCCGAGTTGTAACCATCATTTGTGGCTACCACAAAGAAATCCAAATCGTCCACCGACGGTCCGCCAATCGGTTTGATCACGACCCGAATGTATTTCATCTGAGAAGTCACCGGCCACGAATCAAGGTAGTGAATCGTGTAGCCCAATCGTTTGTTCTGAGCCCAAGCGACGGACGAACTGAACGTCAACATCGCTGCACAGATCAGCAAGAAGACAATATGATTGGCGAAAAGTCGAAAGTTCATGGGCTGTCCTCCCGCTTGTCATCGCCAACAACGACAGGCGTCCGGGTCTTGCCGCGAAACACAAACAGTACTGACCAATAGAGGGCCGCGAAAACGAGAAAATACAGGACCGACATGCAGACCGAAACTCCCAACCCGTAGGCCAGCGGACTTCCATTGGCTCCGGCGCCGATCATTGCCGCGATCAATGCGGCAACGATCATCCCGTACAGCATTTGACGAATTGAAAACTTCACTCGCTCTCTCCCTGAATGTCGTGCAAATCATTGTAACGGCAATCGCGTCGCTTTGCTCTAGTTTCGGGCTTTCGTTTTTGCGAACAGAATATTGCAGACGATTTCCTTGTTTCAAAAATTTCGGCGAAAGAAAAATGGAACGCGTTGCTCACGTTTGTGAGCGTTGCTGACTCACGCCCGATTTCTTAACGCTTCCATCAACGCTTCCATATCCGCAGGCAACGGGCACTCAAGTTCCATTCGGTCTCCGGATTCGGGATGATCGAAAGCAATCCGCTTGGCGTGAAGTGCCTGTCGCTCCAGCAGCATCGTTTGGTCGTCGCTTCGATTTAAATCGCCAACCGACAATCTGGCTCGTCCGCCATAGAGACGATCGCAAACGACCGGACAACCAACATGAGCCATGTGGACTCTGATCTGGTGGGTGCGGCCAGTTTTCGGTTTTACGCGAACGAGTGCGAATCCGTTCAGCCTTTCAATCACTTCATACATTGAAACAGCAGCCCGACTCGAACGATGATTTTCTCGAATGGCCTTTTTTTCTCGCTGGTACGGATGCTCTCCGATGGGCTTGTCGATGATGTCGCGATCGCGATCTGGCGCAGGTGTGACGATCGCATAGTACTCCTTCTCAACCGTCCGATCCTGAAATTGCCTCCCAAGCGCCGCATGAGCTTGGTCCGTTTTCGCGACGAGGATTACGCCGCTGGTGTCACGATCAAGCCGATGAACGATACCCGGTCGTGTCGGTCCGCCGATCGAGCTGAGCGATTTGAAATGGAATGCAAGCGCGGCGGTCATGGTGCCAGACCAGTGACCTTTTGCGGGATGCACAACCATGGATGGAGGTTTGTTGATCGCGACCAAGTGGTCGTCTTCATAGATTAGATCCAGCGGAATATCTTCCGGGATCGGACCTTCTGTTGGCGTTTCGATTGGCTGACAGGCGACCGATTGGCCTGGCTTAAGCCGTGTCGATGACTTGGCTTTTTTACCATCTACCAACACGTCGCCTTTCGAGATAGCGCGTTGTAATCTGACGCGACTGTGTTTCGAAAAATGTGAAACGAGAAACGAATCCAGCCTCAACTGATCCTCTTCATCAGCCACAACAATGGTTTGGGTAAGATTTGCATCGGATTGAGCTTCAAAATCCATCGATTTAGCGGCATCTAAGCTTGGGTAATTAGCACAAAGTCGGTTATCATAGAGTACATAGTTTTCTGACGCATCAGTAGCCGCACTAGATGTAAATGGATCGAAGTTCATTTGGGTTAGATGGATCGATGAAGAAAATTGGATTCTGCAAACAGTGCTTACGAAATGTGCCTCACGTTCTGTACTTCCGATGGCCCGGCTTTCGGGTGCTGAATCGGTGCCTTGAGTTTGCAAATTCGTTGCCGATTGCGAGCTGGCATTGTTGCGGGTGCGAAAAGAACTCATTTCGCATCAAACGGCCAGATCCGGAAGTGACCACCGATGTCACTTCGACCGAAATGATAGACATCGTTCCGTGGCCAGATAGAAATGACCCGAGCCAAAGGTTTGGATTGTTGTTTCGTCGAAAAAGGAAGACAAATGTCCTGAAAGATTCTGCTCCCGAAACCACGGAATCGGTTGGCGCAGAACATGTTGGAAACGTAACGCGGAGCGATGATTCCTTGCTGGTGAGAAAAGCCCGGGCAGCTCGCTATTCGAAAAAATATCGTGAAGGCGTCGTCAATCGAATCCTCGCTGGTAAATCGACGATCTCTCAAGTCCGTAAGGAACTGGGACTTTCCGAAAGAGATTTACTCGATTGGATCAATGATCGAGTCCTGAAGCAGGATCAAAAAATCGCCAAGCTGGACCAGATCGTCGAAGCGGTTCGGAAAATATCAACTGACGGCGCGAAATCCGATTCAGCGAATCGTCCATTCAAGATTCACTCAGACGAACGCGACGAATTCTCTGTGGATGATCTTCCCGCTCGCAAAGGTGCGACGATCGACGGGCGCATCAACCGGCGCTAAACAGATCTTGAAATCGATTCTTGATTCTGGAAGTTTTGCGTCAGCCCATGCTACAATGACGTTGTCGTTGCAGGCATCGACAATCTAACGGGGCACAAACTATGGCAGAGAAGAAAATGAAGTTCATTGAGATGACGGGCGCGACGCTGGAGTCGATGCTGAGTGAAAAAGAGTTGAAAGAACTCTCGGGCGCAGGAGTCGATGATCATTCGATCGTTCGAATCAATCAACACGGTGACATTGAAGTCCGTCGCGAGCTCAAGTGGGACGTTATCGGCGGACTGCTGGGCAACTTTGAAGAACGAATCAAAAAGCAGACTGGATTCGAGTGGGCGTGAGCCAAAGTCACGAAGACACGATCGTTGCGATTGCTTCTCCTCATGGACCGGGGATTCGTGGCATCGTTCGCCTTTCTGGGCCTGCAGCGATCCAATGTGCCGCTGCCGATTTCCGACCCGATTCTGGCAACGCATGCCTAGCTTCTTTGCAAACGGCCGACGCAATTTCTGGCCAACTGGACTGTGACGGTTGCGCCGTCCCTGGACGAATGCTGGCTTGGCCCACCGACAGCAGCTTTACTCGACAGCCTTCGGTTGAGTTCCACACGTTTGGTTCGCCTTCTGTGTTGGATCTGGTCGTGAAGCAGCTCTGCCAACGAGGAGCTCGACTGGCTGAACCCGGCGAGTTTACGATGCGAGCGTTCTTGTCCGGACGACTTGATTTAACTCAAGCAGAAGCAGTCCTTGCCGTTATCGATGCCAAAAACCGAAAGCAACTCGACGTCGCCATCGATCAGCTTGCCGGTGGAATGGGAGCCCGGCTCGACGAAACTCGAAATGAACTGGTGGCCGCGCTGGCGGAACTGGAAGCTGGTTTGGATTTCGTCGAAGAAGATATCGAATTCATCACGAACGATGCGATGATCGGGAAACTTGGATCAGCAAGTCAATCGATTGGAAAACTATTGTCACAGTTGTCGAGTCGTGACAGTCGAAACCAGTATTTTCGAGTCAGCCTTTTTGGATTGCCAAACGCAGGCAAGAGCAGTCTTTTTAATTCCCTGCTGAACAGGGACCTCGCCATTGTCTCCAACGTTCAAGGCACGACCACCGATCGAGTGACCTCCGTATTCGAGTTCGGCGAACAGAAGATCGAATTGGTTGACACTGCCGGGATCGAACAAATTGATTCGGACCGGTCGATCGCAGCAGCTTCCCAAAGTCATCGAGCGGATGAAATCGAACAGTGTGACCTAGCATTGTTGTGCATCAGTGCTGAGAACTTAGCCGATGAGCTTGCGACGCAGTTACTTCAGTTGTCCGAGTTTCATGCCACGGCAACAGCAATCGTTCTGACGAAAGCCGATCGCTGCAGTTCTGTTTCAGAACTCGTCCGTCAAATAAGTTCTCGTTTCTCTAACATCCAAATTGTGACGACAAGCGTCGTTGATTCGCTTGGGATCGACGGCCTGAGAAAACTGATTGAAAAATCCGCACTGGATTCACAGTCGGCAGAGACTGCGATTGTGGGCTCAACAATGCTGCGGACCGGACAGAGCCTGACTGAATCTTACGCAGCGATTGAATCAGCATTGTCTGCTGCACGCGACGGTATCGGCGACGAAGTTGTCGCTTCAGAAGTTCGATCGGCGCTGGACTGTTTGGGGCTAATCGTTGGAACCATCTATACCGATGACATCCTAGATGTTGTGTTCGGAAAATTCTGCATTGGAAAATGAATGACGGACTCAATCCTTTTCAACATCTACATTACAGCGACCATCGTTTTGCTGCTCGTTTACACGGTCTATACGATCCACCTGATCATTGACGACGCGAGCATCATTGACTTGATATGGGGAGCAGGGTTCGGATTGGTTGCAATCGGCTTGTTGATTTTCGCCAACCCTAAATCGAATTACAACGTCTTGCTCGCAGTATTGCCGATCGTTTGGTCAGTGCGATACACAACCTTCATTTTTTTGCGAAACTGGGGTAAGGGCGAAGACGATCGCTATACCGCACTACGAGAACGGATTGGGAAAAAGAAGACGCCATGGTGGCTGTTTTCATTTTATGGTGTCTATGGATTTCAGGCCGTAGCGATGTTCACAGTATGTGCTCCATTGATTATTGGCATGGCGGCAAAGACTCCAATCCAAATTGGTTGGCTTCCGATCGTTGGACTTTGCGTTTGGGTCGTCGGCTTTTTGTTTGAAGCCATTGGTGACATGCAGCTGGAATCATTCAAACGAAAGCATCGCGATTTTGACGGGCCCTATTCGGACAAGCCTGTTTTGACGTCGGGTCTTTGGCGCTATACACGACATCCAAACTATTTTGGCAACGCGTGCATGTGGTGGGGAGTCGGTTTGATCGCCGTCGTCGCTCCCTACGGTTGGATCGGGTTGATCGGTCCTGCATTCATGAATTTCGCGTTGGTTTACTTGACGGGTAAAGCCAACAATGAACGAAAGATGACCAAACGACCTGCGTATCGAAAATACGTTGAAACGACGTCTGGATTCTTCCCCATGCCGCCGAAACAGTGAACCAAGGTTTACTTTTTCTTCTTGAGAACCAACATTCCGGTTTTCGTTTCCGACACCTGTCGATCCGCCGGCACGCTGTCTAGCGGCGTGCCTTTTTCGTTGTTCGGGTCCTTGGCGAAGAAGTAGATCGTTTGAATCTTGTCGGAGTTTTTGAGTGGGACTTCTTTCTTGAACAAGTAGTAAGTCCGGCCAAGCTTCTCGCTAACATGAGAATAATGAGTCGTCGCTGTTTCAGACAACGCGGTTTCGATAGCGGCAACAACATCCGAGTTATCAGGACTGACCTTTGAACCGTAACGTCCAATCGGATCACCTTTGCGGTTGAGAATGATCTTCTCAAAGTTCCATTTGATTTCGCCTTTACCAACCGGTGCTAAATTGAGGCTCGTCAGGTGCTTATACAGTTCGCATTTCGTTTTGTCCTTCACGTCGACTTTCGCAAGCATATCAAACTCGACGCCGTAATTCTTCTGGCAGAATTCGGCAATCTCAGTTTCAGTTCCGGGCTCTTGACCACCGAATTGATTGCAAGGCACTCCGACGATCGAGAGGCCTTGTTCCGAGTATTTTTCGTGCAGCGACTGAAGCTGTTCGTACTGTGGTGTCCTGCCACATTTACTGGCCACGTTAACGAACATGACAACGTTGCCTTTGTATTTCGACAACGCGACCTCTGCGCCGTCAATTGACTTCATCGTGAAGTTCAGCGCAGCTGGAACTTCGGCCGCTGCGACTTCCTTTGATCCGGCTTTTGATTTATCGGATTTTGAAGTCGCCGTTTGAGCTTCGGCAGAGTTGGCGATCAAGCCAATTGCGAGGAATACTAACCAAGTAGTTTTTGCGAGAGTTTGAAACATGCGACGGCTTCCGATAGAGGGGGGGAACTCGAGAGAGCTTAGTTTAGCAGCGCATACCGAAATGGAGTGGGGGTTTCCAAGTCGCGGTTTAGGTGTCTCAAGCACGCCGCAGCCACATTGCTTCATTCAACAGAAGTACGCTGTCGCCTTCGGTTCGCCGTTAAGCGCAATACCGTTCCATGAAGCCAAAGTCTCGGTGGCATAGGCCTCTGGCCTGTGTTCTGCATGCCCACAAGCCAGAGGCTTATGCCACCTTCCCAACTGCAACAACCCTACTGAAAAGCCAAAACGAAGGGTGATGTCACCTTCATTCAACGGTATTGCCGTTAAGCGAAGTATCCTTGTCGCAAACCTATTTCTTCTTTGACGCCTTTTTTGCTTTCACGCTCTTCTTCGCTGGTTTGCTTTTCTTGGTGGACTTTTTGGTCGACTTCTTTTTGCCGAACGCAGAAGACCAATTGCTGCTGTACGACTTGCTGGGTCCGCTTCGTAAAATGGTCATCGTGTCTCTCAGAAAAAATTAATGGCGAGTTAGTGCGACGACCAATTTGAAATTTCATTATGGCCGTCAGTTGACGAAAGATAAATGTAGGTTTCGGTTGCTTCGAGGTTCCACGGCATCAGCAGTTCAATTGGTTCTCTGCGATAAAGTCCGACGTCGACTCCCTCGATGATGTCCAGTTGCTGCAGGCAGTTGTCGTTGACGGCGTAAAGTTCACCTTCAATCGATCTGCCGTGTTCGGAAAAAACGAGCCCGGGATAACTACCGAAATCGAAAAGTTTATAGTTCGGTTCTGTTTTGGCAGGCCCTAAAAAAGTTTGACCCGTGAGCACATCGTGGCGGCAATGTCCCTGTTTGAGCGTGCCGTAGACAAAAATGCGACGCATAAGATTGTCTATCTATCGTGTCGAAAGAACGATCGGCTCTGCTTTTTCATCTTCGCTTTCAGGCGCGGATCCAAACTCCACAATCGCTTTCACTTTTCCAGCAGTTTCAGGAGCGAGCGAAGTATAGAAGCTTAGTTCGCACTCATGGCGACCAGTTTTCCCCTCTTCACCGACGTAAGTGACGTCGACGATGTGCGTCTTCCGCAGACCCGATTTTTTTGCTGAAACTCGAAAGGCTTTCGAGCGGCATTTTACATCCGTGATTTTGAAAGGCTCGTCCGCCCTGATGACCACGAGCTTGCTTACCGATTTTCCGGCGGTCATGTTGTTCATGATGATCACCGATGGACTCAGTTTGATCGCGGAACCCATCTTTGCGGTGAACTTCAAAGGAACCTGACGACGCCGTCCGTTTTCATCAACCACAATAAACAAGTCACCCTGACTAAATCCGTCCGGGGCGGAGTCCTTCAGTCGCGTCTGCATCGTGTATTGGATCTGATTGTTGACTCGAACCGGTTGTTTCAGTGCGACACCAACATGCGGGAACGTGCTTTTAATGTCAACGATTCGAAATGCGGTGTTGGGCGGACCGGTGATCGTCGTTTGATAAATAGGAGTCTTGCCACGTGAGACCTGACCAAAATCAATCGACTCTGGCTGAACCCGGATTGCCGAAACGATTGTCCCTTTAACCGTCAGCTGAACTTCGCCGACCATCGGTTGTCCGAATCGGACGGTAACCGTGGCTTGCTTGAAGCCATTGAAAGGTTTGCTGTTGAAGCGACAGATGACTTCAGCTGTTTCCCACGACTTCAGCTGACGCTTGGAGACAGAGACTTGAGTACATCCACAGCTCGAAAACACCTGAGCGATGTTGATGTTCTCTTGGTAGATGTTCTTGATCTCGAAACGATACTCTGGCATCTGCCCTTTTTGAACTTCGCCAAAATCATGGGCGAACTCAGTCAGCATTTTTCGCGCCCATTCCTGAGCATGAGACTGTGCTGGCGTAAAGATCGCGCATAACAGAACGGACAAAACGGCTAATTTTATTGCGAATCGATTCATCGAACGGGACTCGATTTATCTACAGGGTGAATGTCAGTGCTCTAAATTTACGGTAGTTGGTATCAGTTTCAAGCCACGAATTCGTCACTGGTTCCCTACCACATAACCAGTATCGGCTTTTAAAGCCCGTCCGGTCACCTACGATCGACCGGTTATTCAAGCGTTTTCCATTCCCCGGAGACTGCCTAAACGCCCGAATTGTTCAAGTTTGACTTGAGGTAAGCGATTTGATCAAGGAATTGGTTTCGGATCTTTTTTTGAGCCGCATTTCTTTCCTGGTTTCTCGATCCCGATAGACCAGATTTTCTTCATCTGTTTTCGGGACAGGTAGTGGGACTTCAGTGGGCTTACCGTTGCTCCCTAGAGCCACAAATGTCAAGTATGAGATTGCGGCCAGTTCGATAGCACCGGTGTTTGAATGTTCGGTGGAAATTTTTATGAATACCTCCATCGAAGTTCGGCCCGCTGAGCAAACGAACGATTCGAGCCGCACGATGTCGTCGTTTTGAATTGGACGATGAAAGTGGACTCCATCGTTGGACGCAGTCACAACGGGACAGCGACAGTGCCGTCGCGCCGAAATAGCAGCGGTCTCATCGATGTGCTTCATCAGCAGCCCGCCGAACATCGTGTTGTGCATGTTCGTATCGCCAGGCAAAACGATATTTTCCTGAACGGCGTAAGAACGGCTCATCGGAATTTCATCTCGAGGCATCTAAATTCTCTCAGGTTGTTTGGCGTTGGTGCAGCAGATCTCGATATCGCTTTGCGTTTTCAATCGCCTGATTTTGCGTGCTCGCAATGATGGTCGCGTGTCCCATCTTTCTTCCCGGACGAGCCTCTTTTTTACCGTAGAGATGTAAGCGGACGTCGGAATCCAGTCCTTCGACTGCGAGTTCGAAATCGGGATCGCCTTCGGTCCAAAGATCGCCAAGCAAATTGACCATGACAGCGGATTCGAGTTCAATCGATTCGGACAGTTTGTGGCCAGCCACCGCCAACGCCTGCAAATCGAATTGAGAAAGTGAAAACGAATCGATCGTCAGGTGACCAGAATTATGAGGCCTCGGCGCGATTTCGTTGACAAGGATCAAGCCGCTTTTGCTAACGAAGAACTCAACACAAAACGTGCCGACGAGCGAGAAATGCTTCGCGAGCTCGATTGATATTTCGCGAATTCGATCGGCGACTGCTTGGTCAACATCGTGGTCGATCCAAGAAGTATCCAGAATGTGATTCACGTGTTGATTGTGAATCGGCCCAATCGTTTCAAAGTTTCCGTACTGGTCACCAGCCACGATCATGGAGACTTCAAAATCCAGATCGATCAATCGCTCAAGTGTGCATTTTCGATCGTCGACTTCGGCCCATACGCTTTCAAGTTCGTCAGTCGATTCGTCCCCGCGTAGCTTCCATTGCCCTTTGCCGTCGTAGCCATCACGGGCCGTTTTTAGGACCGCACCGCCTACAAACTGCTTTTCCTGCATTGCAAGAACCAGCTCATCCTTCGATCGAATGATTGCGTATTCGGAGGTTGGAATTGAGTTTTCACTGAGGAAAGTTTTTTCCAGGGCTCGGTCTTGCGCAGTTTGTACAACAGCCAGCGACGGCATCAACGCAGTCTTTTGGTCGATCGCCGCAAGCGTACCTGGAGGAATGGATTCGAACTCGTAGGTCACTGCCTCACACTGCCGGACAAGCGATTCGATACACGCTTCGTCCTCGAACAGTCCGCAGATCACCTCGTCGGCATATCGAGCCGCAGGTTCGTCGGCGTGATTGCAGAAGCAACAAACGCGGTACCCCAAGCGTTGAGCGGCTTGGGTAAAAAACATGCCCAACTGCCCTCCCCCGACCAGCCCAATCATTGAGCCTTCAGGAAGTGGCGAAACAGCGGAATCCTCGATCTGCGTCATGGCACCGGAGAAAATTCGTCTTCGTGATGAAGCGTTGCATTTTGCCAAGTGTTGTCGATATCAACAAGTAGCAATCGGGAATTGAGTTGTTTTGGTTTGTCCACGCAAATCCTAGCCCGACGCGTCATTGAAGTATCAGCTGCACCTCGCTTACGCTTTGAAGTTGCACAAATACAAGCCCGAAGCGCCAGCGAGCGGATATTTCCGAGGATTTCCCGATCCCTCGCTTGCGCTCTTTGAAGTTGCAGTGTTCCGGTCATTTCGGGCCAACGGCCCAGCAATTTACCTAGCCCGGCCCGCAGGGCCGGGATTGCGTTGGACGATCACTTAGGGCTGAAAGCCCGACCAGTTGCGGCGCATGTG
>CALLUY010000079.1 GCA_938010615.1 uncultured Pirellulaceae bacterium
AATCACAATGAGTATTGGGCGGAAGCGGTGCAGTGCTGGTTTGACGACAATCGCGAAAACGACTCGCTTCACAATCACATCAACACCCGTGCCGAATTGATCGACTACGATTTCGGCGTTGCGAAACTTTGCAAGGAAGTATTCGGCGATCGAGACTGGCGATACAAAAAACCGCTGGATCGAAAGAAGACAGATCGAGCCCATCTTGCTGGCGTCGATTTTGAGAATTTGCCCAAATTTCAATGGAAGAAAGAACCCATTCCCGAGCTTGCCAAGATTCAGATTGATACGCCTCAAGGGACGATCGAATTGGAACTTGATTTCAAACGGGCTCCCATCACGGTCGAAAATTTTCTGGACTACGTTCACGATGGGCACTATTCCAACGGGCAATTCTACCGTTCGTTGACAAAAGACAACCAGCCAGAGACTGAGATAAAAGTCACAGGCATTCAAGCTTCTGCCAATCAGAATTCCAAGTCCGATTTCCCTGATCCGATTAAACTGGAAAGGACATCAGACACGGGACTGAAGCATGTGGACGGCACCATTTCCATGTGGCGCGAGGCTGGCCCTGATTCGGCGACCAATCATTTCTTTATCTGCATCGGCGATCAACGCGAGCTCGATTTTGGTGGCAAGCTGACGACGGACGGGCAAGGATTCGCGGCGTTTGGAAAGGTAACCAAAGGCATGGACATCGTTCGAAAAATCCATTCTTCGCCAAGCGAAGATCAATCGCTGAAACCTGCGATCAAGATTCAACGAATTGTACGAGGGAATTAGCAAAAACGCTTGTTCTTACGTATTGAACGATCTTCGCAGAGTCACTAATCACTATATGCCAGACGGTAATTTGCGGGCCAAGTGCTTAGGCAACTCGAACCTGTCGACAAGATGCTCTAGGATAACGGAACTTCAGCCGAATCGTTGTCTGCCGATCGTTGTCTGCCGAAGCTAAATCTGAACTGACTGCGAAGACGATTCTGACAAGCACACTGCACAACATCGGTATTCCCATCAGCTTGGCTTCGTGATGATTAACGCCCGCGCTGCGGCTCTTTTTGAGCGGAACGACCGAAAGCGAAATTGATAGTCTGGCGACCGACCAAGAAGCCGACTTTAGAATACTTGACCATAGGAAAACCGAATGAAACCACTCCTTAATAAACTGAAAATTGAAGCTCATAACAAGGGCGGCTGCACGGGGGTTGATAAATGGGTCGGTGGTGGGGAGAAACTAATTTCCTGCTCTCCAACCACCGGTGAAGTCATCGCTGAAGTTGAAATGGTCAACGAGGCCAGTTACGACTCAATCGCGGAACAATCAGTGACCGCGTTCAATTCATGGCGAACCGTGCCCGCACCCCTAAGAGGCCAGTTGGTTCGTGACCTCGGCAATCGCTTGCGGGAATTGCGCGAGCCACTTGGCGAATTGGTTACGCTGGAGATGGGCAAGATCAAGGCAGAGGGGATTGGTGAAGTTCAGGAGATGATCGACATCTGCGATTTCGCCGTTGGACTTTCGCGCCAGCTCTGCGGCAGCACCATGCACTCCGAGCGGCCGGGGCATCGAATGTATGAACAGTGGCATCCACTGGGGCCCATCGGAATCATCAGCGCTTTCAATTTTCCCGTCGCAGTCTGGTCGTGGAATGCTGCGTTGGCAGCCATTTGCGGCGACACGATGACATGGAAGCCCTCGCCTCAAGCACCGCTCACTGCCGTTGCCGTCCAACACATTTGCAACGAAATAATGGCAGACCACAATGTTGGCGGAGTCTTCAATCTGGCAATCGGAAACAATGAGTCCATCGCGCCGCGAATGGTTGCCGACAGGCGATTGCCTTTGATCAGTTTTACCGGCTCGTGTGAAATCGGAAAAATGGTGGCGCAAAACGTCGGTGCCAGAATGGGCAAAACGTTATTGGAACTGGGCGGTAACAATGCCGTCATTGTCGAAGCAGATGCCAAGGTAGACTTGGCTGTGCGTGGAATTCTGTTTGGCGCCGTTGGAACGTCTGGTCAACGCTGCACTTCAACCCGGCGAGTGTTTGTGCAACAGCAAATCGCTGCAAAGTTGACCGAATCGTTGATCGCTGCCTACGAGCAAGTGTCGATTGGCGACCCGCTTGATCCGGCAACTTTGATGGGCCCTTTAATCACCCCGCAGTCTGTCGAGGCGTACTCTGCCGCGATAAAAGAAGCCGTCGCCCAAGGCGGCCAAGTCGTTTATGGTGGAAACGTTATTTCAGATCGACCGGGTAATTTTGTCGAGCCAACCATCATTCTCATGCCGTCACAGACGGCGCAGGTTCACCACGAAACATTTGCTCCAATCCTTTACATTATTGAATACGAATCGCTGGAGGAAGTGATTGGCTTGCAAAACGCAGTTCCACAGGGACTATCCAGTGCGATTTTCACCACCAGCCTGCAAACGGCTGAAAAGTTTCTTGCTGCAACAGGCTCCGACTGTGGAATTGCGAACGTGAACATTGGAACAAGCGGAGCCGAAATCGGAGGCGCGTTCGGTGGCGAAAAAGACACCGGCGGTGGTCGCGAATCCGGATCTGATTCCTGGAAGGTCTACATGCGTCGACAAACCAATACAATCAATTGGTCTGAGGATTTGCCATTGGCGCAAGGGATTGAATTCGGATAAGTCCGATCCGTTTAGAAAACGCTTAACAACTTATGTCATTACTTAAGAGAACGCCGAAGTTTGATATTGCCAACGCCAATCTGCTGGCGGCAAAGCTGTATGGAGTCACCCCCGCAGTTTTAACGCAGGCTCTGGATAGCGAACGAGACCAGAATTTCCTGATTCAAAATTCGGAAGGCCAGTTCGTATTAAAGATTTCAAACTCAGCCGAAGACCGCGAAAATCTGGTGGCGCAGAACGAGATGATCTCGCGTCTGGCGGACACCAGTCTTGGTCCCCATGCGAACCCAACAGCGATTATAAAATCGCTCGGCGGCGAATTCATTGAAACCGCAAAAAGTGATGGGGGCGAAGAGCATTGTGTTCGTCTGGTGACCTACGTTGTCGGCACTCCGATGGCCAAATTGGAATACTGTGGCGAAGAATTACTGCATGATTTGGGAGCCACCGTCGGCAAGATGACAAATGCGCTGGCAGGCTATGACCACGCCGCGCTGCATCGCGAATTTCACTGGGATCTGGCCAATTGCGAAGCCGTGGTTGAATCCCGACTGGAGCGGATCGAAGATGAAAACAGACGGCAGCAAGTCGAATGGTTGTTGGCTCGATTCAGGCAGCACACCGTTTTGTTGCTGGCTGATTTGCCACAAAGTGTCATTCACAATGATGCTAACGATGGCAATCTGATTGTCAAAACTGTTGGTGATTCGGTGCTACCTAACCGGATCGCTGGCGTGATTGATTTTGGAGATGCCGTTTGGAGCTGGACGGTCAACGAACTGGCCATCGCCATCGCCTACGCCATCCTTGAGACGACCGACCCTCTGGCGGCGATGCTTCAAATCATTGATGGCTACCTGTCTCAAAGGCAGTTGAACGAACAGGAGGCCTCGGCTCTGTTTGGATTGGTGTGCATGAGATTGTGTACCAGTGTCGCGATCGCTGCCGAGCAGCAAAGTCAACAGCCTGACAATCCGTACCTTTCAATCAGCCAAAGCCCGATTGCCAACACGATGCCATTGTTGCTGGAGATTCCTTTCGAGTTCGCCGCTGCGACGATCAGACAACGATGTGGGTTTGAGCCGTCGAGCCGAAGTCAACGTATTGGCCAGTGGCTTTCGGATCCAAATCATTCATTCGCTTTTCCGTTGGCAAAGGCCGAGGGATCGCACGATGAGCGAAACCAACCGACCAATGAGGATTTGCTGGTACTGGATCTGGGTGTTGAAAGCCCGCATTTGAATGGCCCTGATTCGACTCGCGAGCCTGTGCTTTCTCAAATCATTGACGAGCAACTGAAGTCAGCGTCCGCCAAAATTGCGGTCGGGCGTTACCTTGAGCCCAGACTGCTGTACGATTCCGATCTGTTTGCTGCAAAATCGTTTGAATGTGAGCGACGAACGATTCATTTGGGCATGGATTTGTTTGCCGCTGCCGGCACAAGGGTTGTGGCGCCGCTCGACGGAGAAGTCTTTCTGTGCAACGACAACAATGCTCCGCTGGACTACGGGCCGCTGGTGATTTTGAAGCATGTCACCGGCGACGGCGACAACTTTTATTCACTTTACGGGCACCTCGCGCGAGCCAGTCTGGAGTCCTTGCACCCGGGGCAAAAGATCAAGGCGGGCGAAGCATTTGCCCGGCTGGGCGAGCCTCATGAAAACGTGGGCTGGCCACCGCATCTGCATTTTCAGTTGATGACTGATTTGCTGGGTCTGGGGACCGATTTTCCCGGTGTTTGTCGCGCCAGTCGCGTTGAAACATGGCGTCATTTTTGCCCCGACCCAAATATCGTGCTGCGAATTGCAGATGAACTTTTCCCGAAGGCTCCTTCGACCAAATCGACAACGGCAAGAAAACGAGCCGTGCGGATGGGCGGCAATTTGAGCATCGGTTACCGTGAGCCAGTCAAGACCGTTCGCGGATGGATGCAGTATCTCTACGACGAAAATGGCCGCAAGTACATCGACGGCTACAACAACGTTCCTCATGTCGGGCATTGCCATCGGCGCGTTGTTGAAGCGTTACATACGCAGGCCCGCAAACTAAACACCAACACGCGTTACCTGTCGGACACGGTGGTCGAGTACGCGGAAGCACTGGCCAACACGATGCCAGCCGGATTGGATGTCTGTTACTTTTTGAATTCGGCCAGTGAGGCAAATGAGTTGGCGTTGCGGTTGGCTCGCGCGGTGAGCGGTGGCAAGGATTTGATCGTTCTCGAAGGTGCCTACCACGGACACAGTACGTCGCTCATTGACATCAGTCCTTACAAGCACGACGGGCCCGGCGGCAACGGAGCGGCGGATTGGGTTCACACTGCGCCGATTGCAGATGTTTATCGTGGAAAGTTCAAGGATCCGAAAACCGCTGGCGTACAATACGCCAATGCAGTCGGCGAGATCATCCAACGGCTACAAGCGCAGGGTCGACAGCTAAGTGGCTTTATTGCTGAATCGTGGCCCAGTGTTGGCGGCCAGATTATGTTTCCTGTTGGATATTTGGCCGAAGTCTACCGACAGGTGCGCGACGCCGGCGGAGTTTGCATCGCGGACGACGTGCAAACAGGATACGGCAGATTGGGCAAGTGGTTTTACGGGTTCGAACAACAGGGCGTTTCGCCGGACATCGTGGTGCTTGGCAAGCCAATTGGCAATGGCCACCCGATCGCTGCTTTGGTAACGACGCGCGAGATAGCGGATGCGTTCGACAACGGAATGGAGTTTTTCAGTACCTTTGGCGGCAACACGGTTTCTTCGGTTGTGGGCAAAACGGTTCTGGAAATCGTGCAGCAAGAGTCGCTGCCCCAGCACGCGGAAAAGGTTGGCAAGTTTTTACTTTCTGAACTTCGTAAATTGCAGACGCGTCATTCGATCATTGGCGACGTTCGCGGCAGTGGCTTGTTTCTGGGCGTTGAACTGGTTCGTGACCACCAGACGCTCGAGCCTGCTGAACGTGAAACGAGCTACGTTGCCAGCCGCATGCGAGAGCGTGGTATCCTGATTGGAACCGATGGCCCATTTCACAACGTGTTGAAAATTCGGCCACCGATGCCATTCAACATGAACGATGCTGAAATCCTTATCGAACAACTTGAGTTAACCTTTCGTGAGATTGGCTAGTGCAGCGTTACTTCATAAGTAGCACGTCTCTCCGAGACGTCAAAAATCGCCTCGGAGAGGCGAACTACTGATTGCCAACCCTAATATTTAGCTGTCTCATTGCACCGCTGCATTTTTCAACGTCGAACACTTTTGAAAAACAATTGCACCGTATCCAATTGAAAATGCTCTGAATCCAAAAGTGAATCCAGCATGAGAAAAGCCACTCCATCCTTGAACGCAATCCGTGCATTTGAGTCGGCAGCTCGGCATGAAAGTTTTGCCAAAGCGGCGAGAGAACTGAGCGTTTCGGCAAGCGCCGTCAGCCAACAGGTTTCCCAACTGGAAGCCGAGTTAGGCGTTCGACTTTTTAACCGGATCAAACAACGGATTAGCCTGACCGACGCCGGAATCAGCTACTTGGCTTCGTTGTCGGCGGCTCTCGATCGGATCGAATCTGCCACAACCGACTTGCTGAGCAACAAAGGCATTCGGCAATTGCGTGTGGGGTCGTTGCCTTCGTTGGCCAGCTACTGGCTGATTCCACGACTTCCGAGTTTCATGGAACAGAATCCGACGATCAAGGTTCACATCGTTACTTTGGAGTTGGACTTTGCAAGCCCGCATCGCTCTCCCAATTTGCAAGGTGGAAGAATCGACGTTGGTCTTTACTACGGCGATGGGCATTGGGACGGATTAAACGCGGTGAAGTTCATGAGTGAGCGTTTGGTTCCGGTTGCTTCTCCGGGGTTGTTGAAGAAATTCGCTACCGATGCCGTTGGTGCCGATGAGATGATCGACGTTCTTCCATTGCTGCAACATTCGACGCGCCCCAACAGCTGGGAGGAATGGTTCCGGTCAAGAAAAAAAGAGCCCCGGAATCCTGATGGTTCGAGCTTTGAACATTTTCACATGCTCATCAGCGCCGCCAAGGCAGGAGTGGGAGTAGCGATTGTGCCACTATCTTTTGTTGACGCGGAACTCAATAACAATTCCCTTGTGCGAATCGGAAGCCACGAACTCATTTCCGAGCGTGCCTACTATCTGATTTCTGACCCGGCCAGCGAGATGGCAAGTTCAAATCAAGCTTTTCGCGATTGGATTGAAAAGCAATCCAATCTGAGCATTTAATCGTGAGCAAGATACGGCTTTCATCAATGTCGCCGATACAGATAGAAGACAAAACAAAAAAGGCTCCGCCCAAGAAATTTGACGAAGCCTTTTTTGAGGAGAATCAACACGATGAAGATTGTCATGTGATGCGGTATTGCATTTACACTGATCTGCTCGCATAGCTCTGCGAGCCATTTTCGAGTTTGTCTACGAAGCGTTGGCAAGCTTCTTTGGAGTGACTGCTGCTGCACATCGTGTCGAACAGGTCTGCCTTTTGTTGTTGGTGGCTGTTGACGTTAATGACGTTCGTTTTTTCTTGACGTTTGTTAGTCATGGCTTTGCTTCCTTATTTGATGGTTTGTTTATTTGATCGAACATCCATTTGATGGGGCGACTGTGTGGTTCTTACGAGAGCTACCTCCTTTTTTTGCGGTTTGCTTTTCAAAATTAGCTGCATCGCGTTCATCAGTGAATGCACTATCGAAGTTCAATTTTAACTCGGGTTGTGGTGGCTCTACTTGCAACGCCACCGCCCGAAATTGAGATGGGGATTCCTTCGAAGAAATGAAAGATTTCTCAACCGACCAAATACCAAAACGAGACTCTTGAAGCTTTCGGCGTCAGGTTTTTTCTTGCTTACTCAAGCAATTTCCCCTTGGTGTCGATCTCTTAAGTGCGTTCGATGCACGCCTTCAACTCATCAGTCAGAGGCAGCAGTTCGTGTCTCGTCGCGACCCGTTCGCGATTTGAATCAAGCGCGATGCGAAACGTACAGTCAAATTCAGAATTGACCTCAGGAAAGTCAGATCGCTGGTGAGAACCTCGACTTCAAATGCCAGCGCTAAATCTTCGAATCCTTCCGAATCAGGTCGCACGTCGAGGTCAATTACATAATTCTTAAGCTCCGATATAGTCGGGCTTGTTCATTTGAGCTTCCGTTTTTGTGATTTGTTATTTGGGCGCTTCGGCAGCCCCGAACTGGAGTCCGTGGTTGCTGTGATGACTTGACAGTGCAGCCTTGCAGACTTGCAGACTTTCCGTTTCATGAAAAGCACACTGCGCAACAATCGCTACTTGCGAGATTTTTTCCGTTGCGATTTCTTTTTACGCTGTTTGCGCCGCTGGTCAAGTCGGCGAGAACGTTCACGTTTTGCAGACTCTTGCTCAAATCGTTCAAATGCTTTGATCATCCATGGAACAAAATTTTCCGTCTCTGTCCATGATTCAAGTTGTTCACCGATTACGATGGCAGCCTCTTCGGGGCTGCCCAGCGCGTAGTGTTCGGGCATCAAAGGAGGATCAGGACTGAACAACAATTCCACCACGTGCGGGTTCGCATGAAACGCCGCTTTGATTGCTTTTGCGGCGCTGCGGCTTTGTGGACCGCCAGCGCGGAATTCAACCTGCGCTTTCAAATACAACCAACTCGCTGTCTCCTCAGAATAACGATTTAAGACTTCGACCGCCTCCGCCTCGCGGTTTTGGCTGAGCAAAATCGGTACTACATCGTATCGTACTCCCAAGTTGTCGTTTTGGTTCAAACGAAGAATATCCAGAAGCTCGGCAACCGCTTCATTAGCTTGACCGTCGGCTTGAAGCGCTGTCGCCAAACCGTATTTGGCTCGCATCAACGGTCGCGTTTCAGAGATACCCCAGAAATGCCCGATAGCCTCTGGATCATTCAGTAACTCCGATGACTGTGCCATTCCCAATTCTACAGATCGACGGAACCGGTCAATTTTCGCATCCAAATCGAATTCGGCTTCTGCCAAAAGGTTGTTGGCTCCAATGTGATCGGGATCCAGCTCCAAGGCGTGACGAGCAATTTGGATTTGGCGGCGGCCATGGTTGTCGACCGCTTCGTAAAAAAGGTTGTTTGCTTTGTCCCAGGGAGTTTGGTTGGGGTAATCAAAATCGTCGAATGATCCGGTGAGCTTTTTGGCGATGGCTTCGTTGGCTTCTTCGAACCCCTCGAACTCATTCTCCGACATGTATGCACTGATGAGGCCGTGGAAGCGATCCGTCGCGCGCCGGTCGGGCGTCATTCCTCGTTCCATCCAAACGTGCTGGTCAGGCGGATCAAGCAAATCTGGAATCGAGATGGTTTGTTGGCTGGTCTTGCCGCTAACGTTTACTGACTTTTTCCACTTACCACTGTCGATCTCTTCTTCGCTGGAGTCAGACAGTGCCAACATGACTTTGGTTGCGAATTTTAGCTCCTTCGGTTGCGGTAATCTCGCACCATCGTGTGAGTAGAAAAGAAAGACGGGAAAAGCGTCTCCCGCTTCCAAGGGCAACTCCAGATCTCCCCACATGGCTACATCAATCGGATCTGCATCGGTCAGGTTAACAAATGTCACACTGCCGATTTCAAGTTCTCGCGGGTCGGCGCGTTGCGAGTACATATCCCAATGCGTTTGAGCCGATGCATAGAACCCGATTCCATACTCCTGCCTACCTGCGCCGAGAATCGTCGCAAATTTAAGCTGCTTGGGAACGCCTCGCCCATGCAGTTGAAGCACATCCTTATCGCTCAAATGACGCCAGATTCGAGAGCGATAGAAAGCCGCTGCCGCTTCGGCGTATTCGCGAATCGACGCGTGATCGCAACCCGATTCTGCAAGCGGCGGAAACTTTTGCGTTAGATCGGAAAAGTGTTCGCTCATGGTGTCACGAACTTCGTGCCAAAACCTTGCTTGTGGTTCAAACACAACTTCTGTGCCACAATCGCCCAACAGTTCTCGCAAGCACTCGGCAAGCTGCTCGTCAACAACTTCCAATCGTGCGGGCCGATAGTCGATTTCTTGCACGTCGGCAAACTCGCATAGCGTTTTTACCAATATCTCCAAAGGCGATGCAGTCTTGTCCGGCGTCGCATGGACTTGTTCAACAGCCTGTGAAACCCAGAGTGCCATGTTGGTTTGAGCTAACTGAATCGCCATGTCGGGAACTGTCTGTCCGCTTGATTCAGAGCCTTCAACCAGCAAATCTGCTTCAAAATCCTTGCCAATCATGGAACCGAAAAGAAACGTGCCTCCCTGCCAGACAACTTCGCCGTTGATGGGAAGGCTGAGAAATTCCTTGAGCTGTTTTTTCTTCATGATGGGTCTCAGTTTTAAGAAACATTGGCGCTGTCCAATTGTACCGTATCGAATCGAATTCCCCAGCACACATTTTGATACGGAAGTCGGTTCGTTCCGATCTTTAGTTTTTCGTGAGCGACAACGCGCTGGCATCCTCGCTCGTCGATCGCTTTTTGCGTTCAAGCAAACTCAATGGCCCAGCTCGAAAGCTTGTCTGCGCCAGTTCTCAACGGAACGAACCGAAACTGAGCAAGTTTCAGCGATTCGCTCATCAGACCACGCGAGCCCTTGGTCACTTGCCCAAAAGTATTTCGCTCTCCTTCAGCGCTGCCAAGGCAGGAGTGGGAGTAGCGATTGTGCCACTATCTTTTGTTGACGCGGAACTCAATAACAATTCCCTTGTGCGAATCGGAAGCCACGAACTCATTTCCGAGCGTGACTACTATTTGATTTCTGACCCAGCCAGCGAGATGGCAAGTTCAAATCAAGCTTTTCGCGATAAGATTGAAAAGCAATTCAATCTTGGCGTGTGATTCTGAGTCAACTTTAGTCCAACTACTTTCATCGCTCTGCTGGAGATTGAGAATGCTCGCGTCCACCAGTTCTATCGCTGCGTAGGGATGCTCGCGACGAAGACGTGGCTCGTCCTCGATTTGTGCGCATTTTCAATTCAATTTTCGCTGATCGATCTATCCAGTGATCAATCCATTTGGAAACAATTACATAATGCGTCCAAACTGTGAGGCCAGCATCGACTACGAAAGCTCTCTCGCCACGCCTGTATGATTTCATACCAAAAAAATACGTGGTTCAACTGCAATTGAAAAGTAATCAGAGCGAAAAATTGACAGTCGTCGAGGCACTGGACCAGAGTTTTACATCCTTCGGCAGCGCTACTGCCATCGATGCTCCACAGGCAAAGTTGATCTACGCCACGATGGACCAATGGTCGCGCAGTCTGGCACTGGAGATTCAACGGCAACTGTCGAAGGAAACTTTGCAATCCCGGCCAATCGCGATTTTCATGTCGCGCTCGATCGAATTTTACGTAGCCGAAGTTGCAATCCTGCGCGCGGGAGGATTCTTTCTGCCAATCGATCCGCAA
>CALLUY010000080.1 GCA_938010615.1 uncultured Pirellulaceae bacterium
TTCATTGAACGGTATTGCGTTTAACGGCAAGCCAAAGTCTCTGTGGCATAGGCCTCTGGCCTGTGTTCTGCATGTCCACAAGCCAGAGGCTTATGCCACCTCCCCAACTGCAACGACCAGACGCAACTTCAACGCGGAGCCAACAAAAAAACGGCAGAGCAACTGCTCTGCCGTTTCAATATTCCAAATGTCAGCGAAGACTAATCGTCTTTCTTCAGCGGCTCTTTCCGCTCGGTGATGTTCTCTGCGTCTTCGCACTTGTCAGCGTTGATCTGAACGTATTTTTCTTGACCTTCTGGAAGGTCATCTTCGTGGTAGATCGCTTCAACAGGGCATTCTGGCACGCAGGCCTCACAGTCGATGCACTCATCCGGGTGGATGTAGAGCATGGTCTCGCCTTCGTAGAAACATTCGACGGGGCAAACCACGACGCAATCGGTGTAACGGCATCCATCGCAAGGTTCGGTAACTACGTGTGTCATTCTTTCTCCAGTATTTCTAGCGTTTGGCCCACCGGCCGGTCACTGAAATGTAGTGCGCTGATTTTCAGATGTCAAGCTGAGCGGGTTATGATGAATGGGTGATTGAGTCGCCAACTTCATTGCCCGCAATATCTCTTATCGGCCCAAAAGCCATCGTTGCTTAACCCAGAAAACCCGCTGCGGTTAACGGATCTAGCGGATCTGATAGCCGCGTTGAGCCAATGTTTGAGAGATTGTGTCCACGTGGTCACCTTGAATTTCCAGCGTGTCTTCGCGAATGGTACCGCCCGACCCGACGACGTTCTTCAAATCAGTCAGAAGCTTAGCCCTCGCATCGTCGTCAGCAACGCCGCGAATGACCGTCACGACCTTGCCCCGTTTGCGTCGCTCGACTTGAATCTTCAGCTTTTGCTTTGCCGGATCAACGATATTGGCAGGTTTGGGAAGCGGCGGACATTCACAATCCGACTCCAGTTCCTCGCAGCGATCACAACGCGGCGGGACGTCCCACTGAGTACCTTCAAAAAGTCGCATGATGGAAGTCGGAATGAGGAATGAGGAATGAGGAATGAGGAATGAGGAATGAGGAAGAAAAGGTCTGGCCGTTGTTTGCCTTTAACCTTTGTTCGTTAACTCAACCAGATCCTTTAGCATCTGATTCGCTTGGCCGTTGTCGATCGCAGTCTTGCAACGTTCAACGGCAATTGCCAAACCATCGCAAATGCCGGCAACCCAAAGTGCAGCAGCCGCGTTCATGACGACGATGTCTCGTTTGGGACCAGCGTGACCATCGAGAACACGTCGAATGGCGTCGGCGCTTTCCTGTGGATTGTTGACTCTCAACATCACGAGGCTGCCCTCTTCCATCCCAAAATCGTTTGGCGCCAATTCGGCGGTGCGAACCTGTTTGCCAATGATCTCGGAAACATCCGTGATGCCCCCGACAGAGATTTCGCCCAACCCGTCACGGGAATGGACGACCATTGATCGTTCTGTCCCCAGAAGCGCCAACGCACGAGCCAACTTTTCTCTCGTTTCACTTCGTCCGGCGCCCAAGACTTGATACTGTGCATTGGCCGGATTGCACAGCGGCCCAAGCAGATTGAAGATCGTCGGGTGTTTCAGCTTCTTTCGCACGTTCGCGACGTGCTTCACCGAAGGATGAAACAACGGAGCATAGCAGAAGCACAGCCCCAACTGGTCAAGGCACTTTTCAACGGTCTCAATCGAGCACTCGACATTAACCCCCAGTACCTTGAGAACGTCGGCCGAGCCTGTTTTGCTGGTTGATTTTTTGTTGCCGTGCTTCGCAACAGAGGCTCCGGCAGAAGCAGCGACGATCGCGGCCGCAGTGCTGATGTTGAACGTGCCCGACATTCCGCCGCCCGTTCCACAAGTATCGACTAGGCTTTCACGTTTGGTTCGAATGGGCGTCATGTGCTTTCGCATCGCCGTCGCCGCACCTGCAAGCTCCTCAACCGATTCGCCTTTCTCGTGCAGCGCCACCAAGAGAGCTGAAATCTCTGACGCTTTACACTTGCCGTCCATGATACTGTCGACGACCTCGGTCATTTGTTCTTGGTTCAGCGAATCTCCGCTGGTGACCTGTCGTGTTGCTTCGCGAATCACTTGTGGCTCCAAAAGTAGCAATAATAGGGAGGTGTTGAGTAACGGGTTACTTATTCGACCGATTTTAACAGACTTGCCCTTTGGATTCTGCCCTTCAAACAGGATTTCTCTTGTTGGTGGCATTGGCGGGTCCTACAATCGGCCTCGCCCATCCTGAAAATTTCCTTCTCTTTTTTAACTGCCGAACCACTGTGCCCAGAAAAGTCATCGTAGATTGCGACATGGGAACTGACGCCGCCGTCGCGTTGTGTATGCTCCTTTTTGACGATCGCTTCGAAGTGGCCGCAATTACTGCTACCGAAGGCTGTGTTGCTGCCGACCAAGCCAACGAAAATGTCCAGGCTGTCCTCACATTGCTGGACCCGAATCGGTACCCGAGGATTGGATTGGCAACACCGGTCGAGAATGCTCCGGCGGTCGATTCGAGGTTTCTGTACGGAGAAGATGGGCTTGGGAACTCGAATTTCGAAGTATCCGTTCCCCAGAATGCTCGTTCAGCTGAAAAGCTAATCATCGATACCGTGCGTTCGAGTCCAGACGAAGTCACGATTTTGTGCCTTGGGCCACTGACGAACGTTGCCCGAGCCTTCCGGCGCGATCCGAATTTGGCTTCGATGGTCGATCGGATCGTGATGACCGGAGGCAGCCTGACGGCAAGCGGCAACATTACTCAGGCTGCGGAATTCAATTTCCATTTCGATCCAGAGAGTGCGCGTGAAGTGCTCCAGTCTCGAACGACAAAAATGCTTTTGCCGCTCGACATTTCAAGCGCAATTAAATTCGACATGGGCTTCTTAGCTGACATGCCGAAAGAAGGTTCGCGTGTAGGAGACTTTTTGAATCGTGTCGTGCCGTTCACGTTTCGTTCGACTCGGCAGCAATTGGGGCTTGAGCAAATTGTCCTCAACGATGCCGTTGGTGCGCTTGCTTTGCTTGAGTCGCAGCTGTTTGAGTTTCAGCCGATGGGCGCCGATGTTGAAGTTGATGGAACGTTGACTCGTGGCGTCCTTGTACTGGATCGCCGCTCCCGACCTGAATGGCGAGACAACGTTAACATCGCAACTTCTGTGCGACCAACTGCTGGCCAATACATCATCGATCAGCTAACGATGGCCGGACAAAAGTCGCGTTAAACGTAGTTGCGGCTTCTAGCCGCAGCAAGTGCACGATCGCTGCGGCTGGAAGCCGCAACCACGTTTTACCTTCCTCGGTAGTCGCCAAAAAGTTTCTCAGGCGTGCCGCCGTAGACTTTCGTGAACACGGAATCAAAATTCTCTCCGTCCTTCAGTCCGTTCATTAGCTTCTTAAATTTGCCACGATCTGACTTCAGCTGACCGACAAACAAAAAGCTGACCAGCCCGGATTTATCTTCGTCCATTCGGTTCATCAGAAAGTCATCGATTCGAGTCATCGTATTTGCCGCGGCGATCGCATCCTTTTTCCACGCGACAACCGTTGGGTCTTTCTTGTACATTTCCTCCGCGACACGGAAACCCAACCCATCGGCGAACCAGCGTGGAATGCTTGGTGAAAAGTCGGCGACGTGCATCGACGCCAATTGTCGAGTCAGCACGACGCGAATCTCGTCCAGTGATTTGTCCTGCGGTCGAAGCAACGCGCTGTATGCGATGGTTGTGTTGTGGTTCCAGTACGCCTTCAAATTGCGAGGAAACTCGCGGCGCATCAGCATTTTTCCGAATTCGCCGAAGTCATAACGACGAGTCACAACGAAGATTGTTCCGTTGCCGCGAATGAAATGCTTGCGTGAATCGGTGCCCAGCTTCTTTGAGATTTCGTCAGCAATGGAATCGGCTTGTTTTGCGATCGCATCCAAACCTTCCTCGGTTGGCGTGCCCATCAGATTGAATTTGTCGCTGGATTTCCGCTGTGGTTCAATGTCAGACATCACCAGTTTCCAAATGCGACCCGCTTCTTTCTTTCGAAACGTTACGAGCTCGTCGTGGCTCAGTGCTTCCGACTTGCTTTTCGCTGCAAGTGCCTGCATCGTCAAATTGGCATCTGCAGTGTCGAAGCGAGCACCTTCGTCGATCCATTTGGCAATGTTGTTGATCACGGCATCGTCCAGTTTTCCCGATGGAGGCATCACGTCGCCGCCAACGCCACGTAGCCTTTTGATCAAATTGCTGTTGGCGCTGTTACCGGCTTGAACGGGCGTGCCGCTATCGCCACCACGAATGAAAGTACGAAACTGAGCCATGTTGAAATTGCCGCGGGGGTTGCGAGCCATGTGACACCGACCGCAGTTTTCCAAAAGAACCGGCGCGACATGCGAGCCAAACGAAACGGTTTCTTTTCCAGTTGGTTTCTGAGTTGCCGTCAATTGGCCGCGGTCGTTGCCCGCGTCAGTGCCCTGCCCTGCTCCGCCGACAAGTTCCGCAATCGACAGGGTTGGGTCGTCGCCGTCGAACTTCGCCCCTTCAGCAATCCATTGCTTCAACGACGCGAGCTCCGATTCGGAGACCGTCAGTCCGCCTTTGGGCATGCTTCCATCTTCGATGACTTCGATCAAATGGCTGACGTCTGGTTCGCCTTCGGTGACGGTCGTGCTGTCCATCAACGTGTTGTAATCCTTCGAACTAAATTGGCCTCGGCTGCGAGCCACGTGACAGCGACCACATTTCGCGTTGAGGATCGGTGCAACGGTGCTGACGAAACTAACTCCTGCTGACGATTCATCAGCGTCTTTCGTTTTCTTTTTATTGTCCGGCAACGGCTCAACGTCCTTCAGGTTCTGATTCTTTTCAATCAAAAGCTTGTGAGCCTTCGCCATCCGCTGATGCTGAGCTTCCAAAAGTTGGCGATATTCACCATCTGCGTCTTTGGCGAATCGAGCCAGCTTTTTCTGGACGTTGGCGATCAGTTTGGAGCTCGCCTTAAATTTTTTCTCTTTGAATTCGACACCGGCCTTGGTGATCAGTTTTTTTACTTGCTCAACATTTTTCTTTTCTTTGGTGGTCAATTCCTGAGCCGTCGTTTCACCAACCAGAAACGTGAAAACCGTCGCAACGATCAAGGTCATGAGGAGACATCGACGCCGATTAAAAATGTAGTTGGCTTGTTTCATTTCATCATTCCGGAAAAGATAAGCACAGCAAAGTTCTGTGGCCCATTCACTATTTGATTTTACTACACAATGCATGATCGTATGGACGATTTGCCATTAATTCTCGTGTCCGGTCAAGCGAGGTCTGGCACAACTATTCTTACTCGCGCGATCGGCACTCACCCGCAAGTTCTTTCAAACAATCGCGAAAACGTGTGGCTGCGAGATCTCATGGCGGTGGTCGTGCAGACGATTGAGGATCCGTCGCGAGTTCGACAGTTGTCGGTTAGCTCTGAGGAATTCTTGCAAGCGTTTCGTGAAACGGCGTTTCGGATGCTTTTTCCAAAGGAACTTGTTGAAGGAGTTGGAGACGTTCTCGCGTTGTCTACTTTTACGTCACTACGCGACGATATGTTTGAGGCGCTGCCACAGTTTTTGCCAAATTTTCAACTGCTTAATATTGTTCGCAACGGCGTGGAAGTTGTCTCGTCGCGATTGAAGCATGCTCACATCAGCAAGGCCGGAGACTTTCGAACTCATTGCGTTGCTTGGGCTCATTCGATCGATATCGTTCGCTGGTTTGGTCAGCGACCTGCGTTGAAGGAAAAGTTCTTTCTGGTTAGACATGAACAGCTACTTGATCCCGATTCGTGCCGTGACGTGTTCGCCAGAATTCAGCATCGATTTGGTCTCGATCGCTCCGACGCGTGCGAGAACTTTGTGTTCGAAAATTTCGTAAGTCAAAACGAGGCGACCAATGCGAATTCCCCTCAGACGGTTGACGGAGCCCAGTCTCGCCGGGAGTCGTGGCAGGCTTGGTCTGAGGTTCAGCGATGTGAATTCGTAGAAGTTTGCGGTGCTGCGATGAGTGAGCTGGGGTACGAAATTCCGTGGATTGCATGATCCGGCGACTCAGAACCTCGTTTTTTATTACGTATTGCCCATCTATCCCGAAAAATTCAATCTTGGTAGGGGCCAGCTGCACCTCGCTCACGCTTTTTGAAGTTGCAGTGTTTTTTATTCCGAAGGAATTTCAGCCATTAGCCGGAGGTCGAGCGCAGCGACCACCTCCGGAACCTAAAAGGATCGCAGCATCCGTCCGCTGTGATCCCTTCGGGATCATGTTTGCATTCGACTTGCTCCGGTGATGGCGCTGCGCTTATCACCGGCTAATCGCTTGAATCCCTTCGGGATGGAATCGGGATAGTGCAACTTCAAAACTCACGCTTCTGGTTTTCTTCGCACTCGCGCTAAGCTAATTCACTAGCCGCGACATCAAAAACAGAACGCCGATCAACGCGGAAATCATCCCGACGATTAAGGACGGGACGAGCCACTTCGGTACCGATTTTTTTCGCTTGCGACGGATCGAAGGAGCCTTCGTCAATCGCGGAGGAGCGATGCGATGTTCGCCTGATTCGGTGGACGAAGTCTGAATGTCGAATTCGCTCTTTGGTTTCCCGGCAGGTGGTCCGACTTCCTCGGCTTTCGCTTTTTTTGCTTTCGCAGGTCGTGCTGCGACGGGAGTCGGTGGCGGTAAGTCGAGTTTGAACGTGTCTGGTGAATCGCGGAATTGCTTGAGCACGGCCATGATTTCCTTGCAATCGACAAAACGATCGTCAGGATTTTTCCGCATCATCTTCGTGCAAATATCGATCAGGCCTTGCGGGCAGTCAACGCGACTTTCAAGAATGCAGTCAGGTTCTTGCGTTTGGTGCATTGCGATTCGCTGCGCCAACGTTCCTTTGTCGTACGGTGGTCTACCAGTAAGCAAGAAATACAACGTGCAACCGAGACTGTAGATGTCCGCGCGGTGATCAACTTCGTGAGAATTTACGGCCTGTTCCGGAGAAAGATAGTCCGCGGTTCCCATCACTTTTTCGTTGTACAAAACAGTGAGCGACTCTTCCCCTTCGGCGTTGAATAGTGCCAACCCGAGGTCAAGGATCTTGATCGTTCCGTTTTCCATAAGTAGCAGGTTCGCCGGTTTCACATCACGGTGAACCATCTTCTTGTCGTGTGCGTGTAGCAGACCCTCGGCTGACTGAATGGTTGCTTCGATCGCATCGTCGATCGCCAGCGGCCCGTTGTCGCGAACGGTCTCGTACAGATCCGCTCCTTGGACGTACTCCATGACCATGTAGTGCGTATCGCCCGAATTGTTAATGTCGTAGATCCGGACGATGTTCGGATGGTTCAGGCTCGCGGCGGCTTTTCCCTCCCGATAAAATCGGTCGAGGTAACTTTTGTCAGAGACTTTCTTCTTAGGCAGAACCTTGATGGCGCGTTTCTGACGAGTATTCTTTGACTCAGCCAAATAGACGCTGCTCATACCGCCGGTTCCCAGCAACCCCAGCAGCTTATACTTGTCCAGAAAGAAGCCTTTGTACTTGCCGGCCAGAAGCTTGTCGGCGTGCCATTGCGTGATGATTCCGGATTCGATCAGATGAGCCGTCAGCTCTTTGGTGCCAACAGCTCGCCCAGCAACTTTTTCAGAAAGCGTGCCGAGAGATTCCTTAATGGACTCCTGCTCAGCGATTCCGCTTTTCTCAAGAAGTTTAAGTAAGTTTTTGGCGCTCTGGTCCGCCATGATGGCTCATGATCTTCAGGGAAGAATAGTTGCCAGAATTGTATCCGACATCGTATCATCGTAGCTCCATTCTAATCAGATCGCGCCAGTTTTCACCCGTGGTGCACGAACTCAGTTGAGAACGCTCCGTGGCCAACCGAATAACCGATTCACTCGCCAAAAGTGCGAATCCTGAACATGCGGACCGCGTGCTGGGGCTGTTTGCCAAAGTTTGGGACGCAGGGAAGGTAAAAACCCGGCTGGCAAAGACACTTGGTCCCGCCGCTGCTGCCGAAATCTATCTGGAATTGCTGGCGCTTCATCTTTGTGAGTTCGGTAACTTCTCTGGCCTGAGAACGATCGCCTTTAGCCCATCAACCGGAGAAGCCAAGGACCGCTTCGAAGCATTGCTGAATCAAATTAAGCCTCGACAGGCTTGGAATCTTGTCCCTCAAGTTGAAAGCGATCTTGGGACTCGAATGAGTAAGTTTTTTCAGCAACAATTTGATTCTCGATTTGACAATGCGAGAATCGTTGTGATTGGCTCCGATGCCCCACGCCTGACTCGCGACATCGTAAATCGAGCCTTTGAGCTACTATTGAGCCACGACGTCGTCTTCGGTCCGAGCACCGATGGCGGCTATTACCTTGTCGGTTTGAGCAAAATGGCTCAGCAGATCTTTCAGGGAATCGATTGGAGCACCGAAAAAGTCTTGCGGCAATCGTTGGCGATTTGTGAATCTTCAGGTCTGTCAGTGGCTCAATTGGAAACGCTGACTGATATCGATAACGAAGAGGACCTGATGCAGGAGCTTGACCTACTGGAAAGTTCCGGCAACGTGCTCTGGGAGCAAGTATTTTTGCCAAACGTTGCCGAAATTTTGAAGAAAGCAAAATCATGAAAGTCGCCGTCATCGGTGGCGGAGTGATTGGGCTGTCGACTGCTTGGGAATTATCCAATCGTGGTCACAGCGTCACGCTCGTCGACAATGGTCCGTTTGGACGCAAGGCTTCCTGGGCAGGCGCTGGAGTTTTGCTGCCGGGGAACGCTGAAACAGCGATTCATCCACTGGAACATCTTGAGGCTGCCAGCAATGAAATGCATGAAGTCTGGTCGCAGCGTTTGCTGTCCGAAACCGGAATCGACAATGGCTATCACAAATGCGGTGGACTCTATGTGGCCATGTCGCCGGGAGAGATCGCTGCTCTGTGTGGATCGCTTGGCTTTTGGGCGGAGCGAAAGATTGCCGTTGAGCGACTGACAGAGGATGAG
>CALLUY010000081.1 GCA_938010615.1 uncultured Pirellulaceae bacterium
GGCATTTGCTGCGATCCCTTCAGGATCGAATCGTGCATTCCTAGGGTTCCGGAGGTGGTCGCTACGCTCGACCTCCGGCTAATGGCTGAAATTCCTTCGGAATAAAAATGTGTGCAACTTCAAAACGCGCAAGCGAGGGAATATTCCCGAGGATTTCAGTATCCCTCGCTTGCGCGTCGGGCTTGTATTGGAACGCTTCGAGGTTGGGGTTGTATTGGGATGCTTCGGGGGACCACTCGCTTGCGCTTCGGGCTTGTATTGGGACGCTTCGGGGTTGTATTTGCCTAATCAATGCGGGCTCGCTCGATCTCGCCCAGCGTCATGTAGGCCTTTGAAAGACTCTCGCCGGCGAACTGTTTCTGCCACTTCTTGGCCGAATCCTTGTTCGAGTTAAGCAACCGCAAATATAGCCACAGAGAAATGACCAAGCCTGGAATTCCGATCGCCAGCGATATCCACAGCGAGTACCGATGCATGACCCCATCAAACCCGAAGGCGACAATGACTGGTATCCACATCAGCCACCATGGAAACCCAATCACTGGGCCGGTGACCAAGTACGACGTTCGAACTTTGTCCAACATTTCGCGAACTTCGCTAACGGGTTTGGAGTAGTCCATGCGACCAATCCGAGTGCATACGTGCGCTGCGGCGGCGATCACTCCAATTCCGTACAGATGCAAAATGGCTCCGCAGATCACACGACTCGATGACACCCCGATGTTCCGCGCCCAGCACTGAGCTCCAAGGACAATCAACGCCACACCGATTAGAATTTGAATGATCTGTCCGCGGCGAAGACCACCTAGCGAAGTTCTAACGCGATCCATCAGCTCGCGGCGCGACAAAAGCAACCTCGCCGCGGTTTCCTGTTGCTGTAGGCTCGCCGGCGGAATCGGCATTCCTGCCTTTCCGCTAATGTGTTCACGAGTTTCGTGCACTCCCGTCGGAGCGTAGGCATTGTCGGGATTCGACGCAATCGACTGCAAATCTGACTTGATCGCACTCGCCGCCTGGTATCGCCGCTGCGGTTCCTTCTCCAGCGTCCGCAAGACGACTTCATCAAGCCGAACATCGATTTGAACTTTGTGCGACGGAGCTTCGAATCGTCCGATCGGAAGTTCGCCCGTCAACATTTCGTAGAAAACCACACCCAGCGAATAGATGTCCGCTCGATGATCGACTCGGTGCGATCCTTCCAACTGCTCGGGTGCCATGTAGCGAGGTGTTCCAAGAACTTGATGCGCTTGCGTTAAAGCCGTTTGCGCCATCGCTTCGTTTCCATTTCCAACAATTCGTGACAATCCAAAGTCCGCAATTTTCACTGACCCGTCTTTGGCCATCAAAATGTTTTCGGGTTTGATGTCGCGATGAACAACCGCCTGGTCGTGAGCATACTGCAACGCATCACAAAGTTTGGGCACGATCGCCAACGCGTGTTCTGGTGCGAGCTCTTTGGAGCGAACAACCTCCCGAAGCGTTGAACCATCGACGAATTCCATCAGAAAGTAGTAGATGTCTTCGACGTTTCCGAATTCGAAAACCGAAACAATGTTGGGATGGTTGAGCTTGGCAAGTGTTCGAGCTTCACGAGTGAATCGCAACGCAAACTTGACGTCGTGCCCGAATTCTTCCGGCAGGATTTTCAGTGCGACGAATCGATCGAGCCCTCTTTGCCGAGCCTTGTAAACGGCTCCCATACCTCCGGCGCCCAACAGTTCAACAATCTCAAGCTCCGGAAACAGTTTTCCAATCTGATCCAAGCTCGGTGGCTCAAAACCTCTCGACGGTGCTTGCTGGATTCCTAGTGCTTCTCGAATCGCATTTGCGTCGTTCGGGAAACGATCGGCGTAGTCTTTCAGTTCAGGTGATTCGCCTTTGCGACGGCGGTAGTCGATTTCCAAAACCAGCAGCTCCGAAAGCAGCAACTCTCGCTCGTCCGTCGCCAGATCGCCAGAGATCGCGGACTCGATTGTCTGCGGCTCGGTCGATTGCCAGCGGCGTTCGAACTCTGCACACAGATCGTCAATCCGCTCCAGCGCCGCGATCGGTAGCTTTTTTCGTTGAATTGTCATCGGAGATCAGCTCCTGCTGTAATTTTTCTCGAATCAGATGCAAACGACGTTCGATCGTCCGCTCAGAGCACTCAAAACGATTGGCAATTTCCGCGTTTGAATACCCCTCTAATTTGGCACCCGCTAAATCTTGCAGTTGCCCGACACCCAAATGAGAAAAAAGTTGCTCGACCGACTCCTGCATCATTAAAACCATGTCCGGAGAGGGTTCATTGCCGATCGCTTCGACAATGATTGAGTCGTCTTCGTCGGCATCGAGCGAGTGAATGGCGACGTTTCCACCACGTCGTTGCCGCTGATCGTGGCGGCGTTTGTCGATCACTTTTCGGGTCGACATCGTCAACAAAAGGCTCCAAAGATCGTCGCGATCCGCCAGGTCAGGAAACCGGCCTTTTTCCGCGGCGGCATAGAAGCTGTCAAACACGCTCAGGACGATATCTTCTTCATCCGAGATAGCTCGGTTTTGACCATAGAGTCTCCGACGCACCGATCCGACGAGACGGTCGAAGTAGTGTCGCCAGATTTGATTCGCTGCTGCTGAATCACCTCCTTTGACCAGATTGATCCAACGGGTGACGTTTTGAGATTCGTTTTTAGATTCCGTCATGCGAGTGATTCGCCCTAAACCCAAATTTCTTGGAGTCTCGTTAAACGAAAAGAGCGAACCTGCCTTACTCAATACAAATGCTTTTCGAAAAACGCTTTCATCTTTGCTGCGTAAGGGACGCCGTACTTCTTGAAGGTCGCTTTTTCGCGATCGGCTGGTTTCCAATCAAAGAATGCGTGCCCTGCCCCGTCAACCTGATCGTAGACGACGACTTGGCCTTTGGCTTTAAGCGCCTCAGCGAATGCACTCACTTTTTTATCGGTGATCAGCCCGTCGTTTGTGCCGCGAGTCAGATATTGAGGCACTGACCGGACACTCACATCTGGAATGTGACTCTGCGGAGCCGTCGCCTCGGCGGCAGAGTCGGGCAGGCCTTTCATGAAATTCTTCAAGCGATCGGCAGCGAAAACGCCATAGCTTGGTGCGGCGGCTTTGATTGAGCTGAGCATTTCGTTGCGGACATCATCGGCTGATTTTCCGCTTGGAAGATAGGTCGGGCTAAACTCGTAGACGCCTTCCGATTTACCGAAGCCATTGGTTCCAATCTTTTCAATCAGGATTGAAGCTGATGCCGATAGATGACCGCCGGCACTGTCGCCTGTGACTCCAATTCGAGATGGGTCGCCGCCGTATTCTTTGGCGTGCTCCATGATGTGGGCGATCGCACCGAATACATCCTCGATCAAGTTGGCGATCGAGTTCGGCTCTTCGTCGCCGTCAAGTTTTCCAACCCAACGATAGTCGATGCTGCAAACGACGAACTTGCCTCCCTTGGTCAACTCGCGAGCCAACCCACGCATCACGTCTTCATTGTTGGTTGCCCATCCGCCACCATGAATAATGACAATGATTGGAAGATCGGAGGCAGCTTTGGGTGAGTATGCGTCGTACTTCAGTGGCTTCTTGCCAGGCTGAGCGTAAACAATGTTGTGCTTGACCGAAACGTGAGCGACTTCTTCCGCTTCGATGAACGATGCCCCAACGTGTTTGTCCTGATCAAAGGTGATCTCAAATTCGGACGTCAACGACTCGTGATACATGGCTCCCCATCTTCCGGGAACCGAGTAGTAAATCGAATCGACCGTGTAGCCATCAGCTGGAGTTGCGACAACCGATACGACCGTTCCTGCGGGATACTTTCCATCTTCAGGAACCGGAGGATCGAGCGTGATCGAACCGTGCTTGACCGGGTCCATCGTTATCGAAAACGATTCGTCCTGGGCTGACAAATTCATCGCGCAAACACAAACAAAGAAGAAGGAAATCGCAATGATAACAAGTTTCACGAAGTCACCGAAAAAGATGGGGCTGGTCAGTCGAACCGATCTTAACCGAAATTCAATTTCGGTTTGTAGCGGAACTCGTCAAGAGTTCCATTCGTTTGAGATTGGACAGTCTAAGCGCTGTCGATAACTGCCAGTAATACAAGCCCGAAGCGCAAGCGAGCGGATTTTTCAGAGGATTTCCGGATCCGTCGCTTGCGCGTTTTGATGTTGCACATTTGAGAGAAGATTTCGCATTGCAATTGATAAAATACGTGAAAATTAAAAAAGCGAAGCGTTCCAATACAAGCCCGACGCGC
>CALLUY010000082.1 GCA_938010615.1 uncultured Pirellulaceae bacterium
TTTTGATTTCGAAACGCAGTCGCCTTTGGCTTGCCGTTAAACGCAACACCGTTTTTCAGTAGGGTCGTTGCAGTTGGGGAGGTGGCATAAGCCTCTGGCTTGTGGACATGCAGAACACAGGCCAGAGGCCTATGCCACCGAGACTTTGGCTTCATTGAACGGTATTGCCGTTAAACGAAATACCGTTCTATGAAGATGACATCACCCTTCGTTTTGGCTTTTCAGTAGGGTCGTTGCAGTTGGCAAGGTGGCATAAGCCTCTGGCTTGTGGACATGCAGAACACAGGCCGGAGGCCTATGCCACCGAGACTTTAGCTTCATTGAACGGCATTGCCGTTAAACGAAAACGGTCTTCACCGAACCAGCCACCGCCGGTTACTCGATAAGATGCTGTGGCAAATCGCAAACTTTCTTACAACAGATCTGCTCCATCACTTGCTGAAGCTGCCGTTTAAGAATCGAAATCGTGTGATCGCCGCCACGTTCTCCAAGTGCCGCGACACCGTACATGAAGGCACGGCCCATAAAAGTAAAATCGGCTCCGGTCGCAATCGTTCTCGCGATATCTGGACCGGAACGAATCCCGCTGTCCATCATCACTTTGATACGGTCACGATAATTGTCCGCGATCCTGCGGAGTGATTCGATCGCTGACGGACCGGCGTCCAATTGCCGACCACCGTGATTAGAAACGATGATCCCGTCGAGCCCGCAACGGCAAGCGATTTCCGCGTCGGTCTCACTGGCTACGCCTTTCAACACCAACTTCCCGGGCCACATGTCCCGAATCGGTTTGATCTTCTCTTCATTGAGACGTCCAGAGAAAGTCTGATCCATGAATTTGCCAAGCTGAGCGAGATTCAGGTTCTTGGGCATGTATGGCTTGAGCGTCTCAAAAGCTGGCTGACCATGCTTCAAGGTTCGTAGCGCCCAATTTGGTTTGCCCATGATCTGCAGGATATTGTTCATCGTCATCTTCGGCGGCATTGCCAACCCATTGCGAATGTCTCGCGGACGATAACCAAACGTCGGGACGTCGCACAGAATCACCAACACTTCACAACCGGCTGCTTCAGCTCGCTTGATGATGTCGTCGCGAACATGATCTTCGGTTGGATGGTAAAGCTGGAACCAGGCACGGCCTTCGGTGATTTCCGAAATCGTCTCGATACTGCTGGTCGTGACGGTGCTTAAACAAAATGGAATGTTGTAGTCGAAAGCTGCCTTGGCCAAAATTTCTGGCGCCTTGGGCCACATCAAACCTTGAAGTCCGACTGGCGCGACTCCAAATGGAGCATCGTAAACGTGCCCAAACAATTCCGTTTTCAAATCGGACGACTCATGCTCCGTCAAATACTCGGGCAGCAATTTCACATCACGGATATCGGCCGTGTTGCCAATCAAGTTCACGTCTTCGTTGCAGCCGCCGTCAAGGTACTCAAACGCGAACCGGGGGATGCGTTTCTTCGCCCTAGTACGAAGATCGTCAACCGATGGGTACCGTGAGTCAATTTTCAATTCCATTCTATACTCTATGCTCTTTTGTTTTTTCGCCAACAACCTTTATGGTACTTGATCGGAGACAATGCGCGCACGGTGATCGTGGTCTTTTTGCGACGTAAAATCCGTGGCATATCATTTCGACCTCGAATGAGATCCGGTATATTGATCGGTCGTAAACTCTTTTCGAAAGCAGATCATGAAAACCATTGCCGTTGGATCGTTGCTCGTTCTACTCTTCGTCCCGTTCACGTTTTTTGGCTCGCCATTAAGCGCCGATGATTGGAGCGGATTTCTGGGTCCCGGAGCTGCCAGTGTTGCTGCGGAAGCCGTGCTGCCGAAGAAAATCGACGAAACGTCTCACGTTGCGTGGAAAGTAGCGCTTCCGGCAAAAGGAGCTTCGAGTCCGATTGTGATTGGCGACAACGTTGTCGTAACCTGTTCAGGTGGTTTGGGTGACAAGCAAGATGAACTGATGGTCGTTTGCCTCGACAAGAATTCCGGCGACGTAAAATGGGAACAGAATTTTTGGGCCACCGGGCGTTGTCTATGTCATCCGCTTTCCGCAAACGCGGCTCCGACGCCAGCGACCGACGGCGAGCGTATTTTTGCGTTTTATTCTTCCAACGACATCGCTTGCTTGGACTTGGACGGCAACTTGCTTTGGTATCGCGGTCTTGCGGCAGATCGTCCAAAGGCAGGTAACGATGTTGGCATGTCTTCATCGCCGGTCGTTATCGATGGCGTGGTCGTAGTCCAAGTCGAAAATCAAGGTGACTCGTTTGCAACGGGGCTCGACGCAAGAACAGGGAAAACCGTATGGGCTCAGGATCGCAACAAGAAAGCGGTCTATGCGACTCCACTTCCCGTCGCAACACGGGAAGGAAAGACTCTGGTCCTTTTGCAGTCGGCTGACAAGATTGATGTGCTGGACCCAAAAACAGGCGAAGTAAAATTCCAACAGGAAGGCAGGGTCAGCACCGTGTCGAGCGCTTGCGTGGTTGACGATACGATCTTTGCTCCGATGGATGGAACTTCAACGTTTACCGTTGCCAGCGATGGAAAAATCGAACCAAAATGGAACCAAGCAAAAATCAGAGCAGGAAGTCCGAGCTACCAAGTCAACGGGGATTCGATTTTCACTTGCAACTCTGGCGGCATCCTCAAAATCTGGGATCGCGAAACAGGAGAAAAGAAAAAGGAAGCTCGGATCGAAGGCAGCTACTGGTCTACTCCCGTCATCGCCGACGGCCACATGTATTGCTTTGGACAGGACGGAGTATTTCGCCTCGTCGACCTACATCTTGGCAAGGAAGACAAACCCGAAGTGGTTCAGAAATTCAAATTCGTGGTTCCAACGGAAGACGGATCGGAAGAAGAACCTAAAGGCGAAGTGTTCCTCGGATCGCCAGCGGTATCTGGCAACGCGATGTACGTGCGCAGCGACAAGTTTCTGTGGAAGTTTGAAGAAAGCAAATGACGAAACCATTTGCGAAACGTTTCAATACAAGCCCGACGCAATACAAGCCCGAAGCGCAAGCGAGTGGTCATTCGCTTCAGGAATTCGCCAAAACCGGCGACCACTCGCTTGCTTGGACATTGCAGGGTTCGGTTTGTCCGTGCAAATCCTAACCCGACGCGTAAGTTTTGAGGTTGCACGCATTTTTATTCCGAAGGAATTTCAGCCATTAGCCGGAGGTCGAGCGTAGCGACCACCTCCGGAACCATAAGGATGCACGATTCGATCCTGAAGGGATCGCAGCAAACGCCCGCTGTGATCCCTTCGGGATCATGTTTCCTCCCGACCGAATCCGGTGATGGCGCTGCGCTTATCACCGGCTAATCGCTTGAATCCCGTCGGGATAGGCCGGTTTAGTGCTACGCCAAAGAGCGCAAGGGAGTGGTCATTCGCTTCAGGAATTCGCCAAAACTGGCAACCGCTCACCAAAACCGGCGACCACTCACCAAAACTGGCGACC
>CALLUY010000083.1 GCA_938010615.1 uncultured Pirellulaceae bacterium
ACCACTCGCTTGCGCTTCGGGCTTGTACTTCATGCAAACTGGCTTACTAAACCATGAGCAATTCAACGACCAATCCGAAACCGAACAGCGAGAGTTCAATCACATCCTCGCCACGGAATTCGTACGTCGACACCGAAGCCATTTTGAAGCTCAAGGATCTGGAACTTCGAGCCAAATTGATCGTGGAAGGATTCATGTCGGGGCTTCATCGAAGTCCTTATCATGGTTTTTCCGTTGAGTTCACCGATTACCGTGAATACACGCCGGGAGACGACTTACGACATCTCGACTGGAAACTGCTCGCCCGTCGCGATCGAAAATACATCAAACGTTTTGAAGATGAAACCAATTTACGTTGCCATCTTCTCGTCGACTTGAGTCGCTCCATGAGCTTCACCTCCACTGGAATTGAGAAATCTGAGTACGCGAAAACGATTGCTGCCTCGCTTGCTTGGTTCCTGTTTCGACAACGCGATGCGGTCGGATTAATCACTTTCGATGAATTCATCGACGAGGTTCTACCAGCTCGATTTCGCCCGGGCCACCTCCGGCGTTTATTGGGAGCTCTGGAACGATCGACCGGCGGATCCGAATCCAACATCAGCAAGCCACTCGAACAAGTCGCCGCAACGGTGCAAAAACGCGGGCTGATCGTGCTCATCTCTGATCTGCTAGTTCCAATCGATTCGATCACCAAACAGTTGGGCTATCTGCGGGCGATTGGCCACGATGTTGTTTTGCTTCGCGTGCTCGATCCGAATGAAGTCGATTTCTCTTTCGACAAAGCGTCAATCTTTGTCGACCTCGAAACCGGACGGGAGCTCTATGTTGATCCGGGTTCCATCGCGAAAGAGTACCAAACCAAATTCAACGAACATCGCGAAGAATTAAAAACGTTCTGTGACGAAAATGGAATCAACTTCTTTGAAGCATTGACCTCCGACCCCGTGCAAACGTCGTTGTTCAATTTCCTGCAAGCCCGAGCCCATCAGGCTCAGCGCGGACAGCTCACGGCAGCCAACCCGAATCGACGCGGGGGGCCCCAATGAGTGCACTCGCATGGCTTTTCGGCCTAGGGTTCCTCGCCTTAGCCGGCCCATTCCTGTTTCACCTGATTCGTCGAACTCCAAAAGGCGAAACACTTTTCAGCTCGCTAATGTTCCTGCGTCCGTCGCCGCCAACATTGACGCGTCGCAGTCGCTTGGACAATCTGTTGCTGATGGCAATCCGTATGGCGGCGGTGGCTTTGATCGCGACTGCCTTTATGCGGCCATTTCTCAACAGCAATGTGAAACTCGATTTCGCCAACGTGCCAGGCAGGAAAACCGCCGTGCTGCTCGACACCAGCGCCAGCATGAAACGTGTTGACCTCTGGGATCAAGCGACCAAAAAATTGGAGCAGGTCATCGAAGACGCTGATGCCAACGACGAAATCGCCGTCTTCACTTTCGACGCTCAGCTGAAAAAGCAAATTGAGTTCACAAAGAAGTCAAATGCCGCAACTTTGATGCAGAAATTTGGCGCACTAGAACTTGAGCCGACGTGGAACGCCTCCAATCTTGGCGATGCGTTAGTAGACGTTGCAAACCGTTTGCTCGAGGGCCAACAAAACGGCCAGGACTCCGAAGCAGAAGAAGAGGGAATCCAATCGCTTGCATCCAAGCTTCAAGTCATTCTGATCTCTGACATGCAATCGGGATCGTCGACTTCGGCGTTGCAGAGTTTTCGCTGGCCGGACACAGTGAAAGTGCAATTCGCACAAGTCTCCACTGAATCGGAAACCAACGCGACGCTGGAACTTTTACCGGTCGACGAAAATGATCTACAGCAACTTCGGGAAAACGTGTTGGTGCGGAACGCCAAAGATTCTGGCTCGGATGAATTTTCCGTTTCGTGGGAGAACAGTTCTACAGCATCCATCCCTTTTCAGGTTCCAGCAGGATCCAGCAAAATACTGACGGTCAAGCGAGACTCGACTTCGCAATCGTCCAACAAGCTCATCCTTAACGGCGACGATGCCGAATTCGACAATCAGTTCTTTGCGATTCCACCACTTAAGAAAACCATTTCCGTTCGTTATGTCGGCGACGAATCACCCAATGATCCAGAGGGAATGCTTTATTACTTAAAGCGATCGCTAATTGAAACGCCGACAGCGACTTACAACCTTCAGCAGTCTTCTTCAGTGGCCGACAAAATGGAATTCGGCTTGAATTTTGACACGATCGATTTCATGGTCGTGACGCGTCCCGTATCTGCACATGAAAACAAAGCGATCGACAACCTTCTTGAGCGTGGCGTGACGTTGCTGGTAGTTCTCCACGATCAATCGATGCTCAAATCCACAGGCGACTGGACGGGAGTCGAGACGAATCAAGAATCCGAAAACGATAAAGGCGACAACTACGCCATGCTGGGAAACATTGACTTTTCCCACCCGGTTTTCACGCCGTTTTCGGGACCGCGATTCAACGATTTCACTCAGATTCGGTTTTGGAAATTCCTTCGTCCGGACTTGCCAGATAACGTCCAAGTCTTGGCTCGGTTCGACGACGACACGCCCGCGTTTTGGCATCAACTCGCTCACAACAAAAGCAACATCTACGCGATGGGTTTCGGCTGGCAACCGGCCAACAGTCAACTCGCGTTGTCGAGCAAATTCCTTCCTCTGATGCTGCGGATGATCGAACTGTCAACCAGAACAGAACCGGTAGCAGCCAACAGTATCGTCGGCGAAACGATCCAGTCACCTAAAGGCTATGACCGTTTCATTTCACCCGACGGCGATGTTGAATTCATCGAAGACTCATCGACGCAAACACTTCATTCGCCAGGAATCTATTCTTTCATGAGCTCTTCTGATTCGGAGCTCGCGGACTTACAAATCGCCGTCAATCTCGATCCTTCGGAAAGCCAAACGGCCACGATGCCAGTCGATCAAGTTTCGGCATTGGGCGTAGAAGTCGGCACTCACAGCACAACAGATCAGGAAGTCGAACAACAGCGACAACTGCTTGACTTCGAACTCGAAAATCGGCAGAAGCTTTGGAAGTGGCTCATCCTCGGAGCAATTGGGTTGATCATGGCCGAATCGTGGTTGGCCGGAAGAACGGATCGAATGAGCCGCAAACAGGAAACCGTTGAGCAAGGGATCGCAAATGAGTAACACCACCCAGCAAATAAATCCAGCTTTGCTTGACCAACTTCGCCCTGTTGTGTGTCGTGAACGGTGGCGGCTTGCGTTTTCCTTTTTGGCAATCACGTGGATCGCCTTGGCGATTATTGGAATCCTTGTTTACGCCCTCAATCGATCCGCAGAATCGGCTCTCGACGCCTATTTGCCGTCGGCTTGGATATGGATGGCTGCCGTCGGCGGAATCAGCACAATTGCTGCGATTGCGTGCGCGATCTTTTCGATGCCAAGCGTGGAGTCAATCGCTCATCGAGTCGAAGCAGGCTTTCCAGAGCTGGACTCCGTTTTGCTAACGGCAATCGAACAGAAGCCACACCAAACCGAAGGCCTGAGCTTTTTCCAACACGACGTTATTCAAAAAGCGATGCATCACAGCTTTCAGAAAAAATGGGCTTCTGTCATTCCCGGATGGAAACTGTTCTCCACGACCTTCGGAGCACTCTTTGGTCTGGCCAGCGCCAGCGCCCTTTGCTTCATGTTGTGGAGTTTACCGACTCCCGAGTTTGACAACTCGATCCACCTGTTTGACGACATCGAAGAACCGCTTAAGCTCGATTTGACGTGCAAAGTCCAGCCCGGCCATACCGAAATCGAACGTGGGACAAATCTGCTTGTCCTGGCTGAGTTCGCAAAAGACTCGCCTTCGAAATCTGAATTGCACTATACGGACGAATCCGGCGAAGAGCGTATCGTTGCGATGACCAAGAGTCTGGACGACCCAGTTTTTGCATCACGAATCATGCAAGTCGATCATCCGTTGAAATATCGCGTTGAATTCGCTGACGAAACGTCGGAAGAATTCTCCGTCAGCGTTTTTGACTTTCCTCGACTTGTTCGTTCGGACGTCGAACTGAACTATCCCAAGTACACCGAACTGCCTCAGAAAACGTTGCAGGATACTCGCCGATTTTCCGCAGTCATCGGAACCGATGCGAAGCTGCAATTCCATGTGAACAAAGAAATCACCACCGCAACGCTTCGCCCCGACAGCAAAGACGGGCAGTTGCTACAGCTTTCGCAGTCGGCATCGAATCCATTGTTGTGGCAAACCGAGATCGTCATCAAGCATTCAGAAAAATACCGATTACACCTGACCGACGCAGAAGAACGCGAAAACAAATCGCCGCCTCTACTGACAATCAAAGCTCTGGAGAATTTACCGCCGGAGTTAAAACTTCTCGAACCCGCTCGCGACATTGCAGTCTCTGCGATCGAGGAAGTCTCAATGAGTGCTTCGGTTTGGGATGACTTTGGGATTGCCCGGACCGGATTGGCTTGGTCGATCGGCGGCGGCGAGATGCGTGAACTTGAACTTGCCAGCGATCAAAGCGCGAAAAAGAAACATGTTGTGGACCACTTGCTGGAACTTGAGTCGCTCAATGCAGAACCTGATCAGCTCGTGGCTTGGCATTTCTGGGCGGAAGACATTGGACCCAATGGCGATTCTCGCCGCACCGAGAGCGACATGTTTTTCGCTGAAGTTCGTCGCTTCGAAGAAATATTCTTTGAAGCTCAGGGACAACAAGATCAACAGCAGCAACAGCAAGGCCAACAGGGACCGAGTGCACAACAAGCGATGGAACTTGCGGAATTGCAAAAGGAAATCATCAACGCGACGTGGCGAGTTATCCGCCGCGAAAAAGGACCAACCTTGACCAGCGCGTTTGACGGTGACGTAAAGCTACTGGCTGAGTCCCAACGGTCTGCGATCACCAAAGTCGACGAACTGGCCGAAGAATTGAATGACGACTTGGCGAAATCTCTGGTTGATGAACTCAAGTCGATCATGAATGACGCCGTCGATAAATTGGCAACCGCTCGAGAAACGCCCGCCGCGAAACCGCTACCCAAAGCCCTCAGCAGCCAACAATTGGCTTGGCAAACACTGCTCAGGATGCGGGCACGTGAAACTCAAATCCAGCAGTCGAAGCAACAAAGCTCCCAATCCAGCAGCTCGCAATCTTCTCGACAGCAACAGCTGCAGCAAATGGAGTTAACCGAAAAGGAAGACCGCTACGAACAGGAACGATTGGCTCAGCAAGAAAGCGAACAAGATCAGCAACAGCAGGAGAATCGACAAATCCTCAGTCGACTTCGGGAACTTGCCCAACGCCAGAACGATCTCAACAAACGAGTCAAAGAACTTCAATCGGCCCTCGAAGAAGCCGAAACGGAACAGGAGCGGGAAGATCTTGAGAAGCAACTCAAGCGGCTCGAGGAAGAACAGCAACAGTTGCTCCGGGACACGGATGAGCTTCAGGAACGGATGGAAGAATCGCAGAACCAACAGAATGATCAAATGGAACAGCTGGAACAGGCTCGTGAAAACGTACAACGATCTTCCGAAGCACTTCAAAAGGGTGACCTCTCAAAAGCCGCAACCGAAGGCACACGAGCTGAACGTGAGCTGAAAGAGCTTCGTGACGAATTCCAAAAGCAAACTGCCGGCCAATTCAATGAACAAATGCGACAGATGCGAAATCAGGCTCAGGACCTGCAAGCCGAACAGCAAGCTCAATCGGAGAAGCTTCGCGACGAAGAACAAAACGAAGCGTCAAACAACCGACTTGATGGCACCGACAAACGCAAGGAATTGGTCGATGGAATCATGAAGGGACAACAACAAGTCGAAGACCTTCGCAAGCAGATAAAGCAAACCATCGAAGAGGCCGAAGAGGCTGAACCACTTCTCGCAGATGAACTTTACGATACTTTTCGCGAAACCGAACAGTCGCGACCGGATCGAGCGTTGCGAAATTCAGCAGAAGCGATCGAACGCGGCTTCGATGAAGATGCCAAACAGATTCACGATTCCGCAATGCAGGGCATCGAGGAACTCGTCGAAGGGATTGATCGCGCGGCCGAACGCGTACTCGGTGATGAAACGGAAGCCTTGAAAGCGGCTCGTGACACAATCAGAGATCTTTCAAATGAACTCGACGATGAGATCGAGCGAAATAATCCTGAAGCGGAGGGCAACGCTGAAAGGGAAGAGCAGGGTGGTGAGCGCGGCGAACAACAGCAAGAGGATGAACAACAGCGAACGGGTGAATCTGGTGATGGAGAACAAAACGCCGAGACACCGCAACGAGGCTCCGGTCAAGGAAAGGGCGAAGCTCAGGAAAACGAAGACAATGAACGTCAAAGAGGCCATCGCGAAAATCAGGGCGAAGACAAACCGACTGAAGGACAACAAGCCGAAGGCCAGCGCGGTGAAAGAAATCAACAATCGCCAAACCGTCGCGGCGGAAATCGACTTGATGGCGAACCAACTGACACCGGCCGGCTTGGTGGACTTGCAAACCCTCACAACATTCGCAACTCTGCTCCAATCACGGGTGAAGATTTCCGTGAATGGTCCGATCGGCTTCGTGATGTCGAAGAGATGATAGCTGACCCTGACCTGCGTGCTGACGCGGCGCGAATTCGCGATCAAGCAAAAGCGATTCGCAAAGATCTCAAACGTCACTCGCCCGAACCCGATTGGAAAAAGATCAAACTCGAATTGGCAGAACCGTTGGCCGAACTGCAAAGCCGCGTCTCACAGGAAATCCTTCGTCGTGATCCGAAGAACGTTTTGGTGCCGCTCAACAAAGAACCCGTACCAACAAAATACGAAAATGCCGTTCGCAAATACTATGAGACGCTGGGGACCGGCCAGTGATAGAAATCTTTTCGTCAATCATGCCAGACGCTTGGAACTCGTTGCAGTGGTGGATTCCCGCGCTGGTCGCGTCACTGCTGGCCATTCCCGTCGTGCTCTGGTCAAACTTCTCCAGGCAAATCAGCCCACAACGCGGCATCACCCTGTCCGCAATGAAGAGCATTGCGATTGGCTTGTTGGTTCTCTGTTTGCTGGAACCAGTGAATCAATTTGAACTGGCCAAACCGGGAGCAAACTCGCTGATTGTGTTGGCCGACACGAGCCAAAGTCTCAACGTTAAAAATGAGGGAAACGCGAATTCAAGCGCCCAAACACTTGCCAAGTTGCTAGACAAAGATGCGGCTTGGCTGAATCAACTGGAGCGTAATTTCGAACTACGTCGTTACACATTCGACGAACGCGCCACCAACGTCGTTGACTTTCAGGATTTCTCGGCTGATGGACGAGCAAGTGAAATTTTGAACGCAGTGACCAACGTCGGCAGGCGTATCGAAGGAAAACCTACTGCCGGCATCGTGCTATTAACCGACGGAAACGAGTCAACGAATCCCGATTTATCGGAGTTCGATTGGACAACGCTTCCGCCAGTCTATCCTGTCGTCATTGGAGACAGCCAACCGCTGCGAGACCTTACCATCACGAACGTCACGACTTCGCAAACCAATTTCGAATCGGCACCGGTGACCATCAAAGCAGAACTGATCGCTCAACAGTTTGCAGGAAAAACAGTCACCGTTGAACTGGTGGGTGAAAACGAAAAAGTCATCGAATCACAGGAAGTCCGTCGTCTGGAAAATGGAAAACCGTTCGCGGTCCGCTTCAAGCTGAAGCCCGAAAATCGCGGAGTCAACGTTTTTGAGATTCGCGCTTTCGAAAAAGACACCTCATTGGATGATGACGGCGACGAGGCAACCCTGATCAACAATCGGCGTTTGGTCATCGTCGACCGCGGCAAAGGGCCTTTCAGAATTCTGTATGTCGCAGGACGGCCAAACTGGGAGTACAAATTCATGCGTCGCGCGTTGGCGGATGACAATGAACTTGATCTTGTTGGGTTACTGCGAGTCGCAAAAAAAGAACCCAAGTTCACGTTTCGTAGTCGTGATGGGGAAACAACGAATCCGCTGTTTCGCGGTTTCGGCAACCAGAAAGATGACACGGCCGAACAGTATGACGAATCGGTCTTGATTCGTTTGGACACCCGCGACGAAGCAGAACTTCGCGATGGATTTCCAAAAGATGCGGCAGGGCTGTTCCAATACGACGCAATCATTATCGACGACCTAGAAGCGTCATTCTTCACGCAAGACCAAAAGACATTGCTCTCACAATTCGTCAGCCTACGAGGCGGCGGACTGATGATGCTCGGTGGATTCAGCACTTTTGCTCGCGGCGGTTACGACCGAACTCCGATTGGCGAATCGCTTCCGGTGTACCTCGATCAGCGTTCTACTCCGGATACCGATTTGGAATATCGACTGGCACTCACCCGTGAAGGATGGGTTCAACCCTGGATTCGAATCGAGCCGACTCGCGACGGGGAACTCAAACGACTCGAGACCATGCCGTCATTCCAAACCCTTAGTCGTTCGCGATCGATCAAGCCGGGTGCCACCATTCTTGCCAACGCGACAGGTTCCGATGACAAATCACATCCAGCACTCGTTGTCCAACGATTTGGCAACGGACGAACTGCCGCAATGCTGATCGGTGACCTCTGGCGATGGAAGCTCCAATCCGAAGACGAAAACGAAGACCTAAACAAAGCTTGGCGTCAAACGATGCGTTGGTTAGTTTCGGAGACGCCGCGGAGAGTCGAGATTCTTGCAGAGCCTCATGCCACGCAATCGCAGTTGACTGAAATTCGCGTTGACCTTCGCGATGAAGAATTCAAACCGCAACTCAACGCAGAGCTGGAACTAAAAGTCATCTCGCCGTCAGGGAAAGAGATTGTGATCGCTTCAAAGCAAGACACTAAGAAAGTTGGGCGATACATCGCTGAATTTTCATCGCGAGAACCGGGAGCTTATCGAGTCGTCGCAACCGCGAAATCTCCTGACGGAGAACTTATCGAAACAAGAGAAACTGGCTGGGTTTCCGATCCCGCCATCGACGAGTTCGAATCGCTCCAACCGAACCGCGACTTCCTGAAGCAGATCGCCGAGAAGACTGGCGGTGAATTGATAGAAGTCACCAGTCTCGATTCGTTTGCCGCCGAATTCGACACAAAAAAGGTTCCCATATCGGAAACAAAAACGGTCCCTTGGTGGCATCGCTGGTCCATTTTTGGCGCCGCAGTCGGACTACTGATCGCAGAATGGGGCGCGCGAAGAATGTGGGGATTGGCTTGATGTCGAATTTTCTGAACGGTTCCAATACAAGCCCGAAGCGCAAGCGAGTGAATACAAGCCCGAAGCGCAAGCGAGTGAATCGTTTGTGGTATTCAATCGCTTGTGCTTCGGGATTGTATTGCTTGCTGTTCCCAACTCAATCACTCGCACAAGAAGTTGCTACCAAGTCCAGTCAGGCTGTCATCCTTATTGTCGGCGCTGAAGGCAGTGAAGAGTACGCAACGCAATTCAAACTGTGGGCTGAAACTTGGAAGAAAGCCGCCAGCCACACACAACTAACGGTAATCGGCTTAGACGACGATAAAGACAAATCGAAATCTCTGCTGGAAAATGCCGTTCTTGAATCTGCAGATGACGAAACACTACAGGAAGTTTGGTTGGTCATGATTGGTCATGGAACGTTTGACGGCAAACGAGCCAAATTCAATCTTCACGGACCAGATGTTCAGTCGGATGAATTGAGTTCGTGGTTAGAACCGATGGAGCATCGATTGGTCGTCCTGAACTGTGCGTCCAGTAGCAGCCCATTCATAAACGCGTTAAGCGGGAAGAATCGAATCATCGTCTCGGCCAGTCGTAGCGGTTTCGAATTCAATTTCGCTCGTTTTGGGCAATATCTTTCTGAATCGATCGACGATCCCGCCATTGATTTGGACAAGGACGGTCAAACTTCAGTGCTGGAAGCATTTTGTGCTGCCAGTCGTGGCGTCAACGATTTCTATCAAAAGGAAAACCGAATCGCTACCGAACATGCTTTGCTTGATGACAACGGCGATTCAAAAGGAACACCATCGGATTGGTTCGACGGAGTTCGTGCCAACAGGAAGCCCAAACAAGGATTGCCAGACGGTTTCATTGCCAACCAAGTATTTCTAAATCGGCGCGGTGTCGAAAATTCACTCTCTGCTGACGACCGGAAAATGCGTGACCAACTCGAATCGCAGTTGGAAAAGATTCGTTTACAAAAAGGGAAAATGGACGAGTCTGAATTCCTGCTGAAAATTGAACCGGTGCTGGTAAAGCTTGCGGAGCTATATGAGAGAGCGGGCGATCAGATCAAACCCAATGCCACCAAGTAATTTTGGACCGCGAATCACACGAATTTCCACGAGTACAGGATGGAGTTTTTGCATTTCAATTCGTGAGGATTTGTCTGATTCGTGGGCAATTCTACGACTTTCGGATACGATGGTCCGATGGAAAAAATCGCGATACTCGTTGATGTTCAAAACATCTACTACACGACTCGGCAAGCATTCAGTCGCAAGTTCAACTACCGTGCGTTCTGGTCAGCGGTGACCGAAGGTCGTGAAGTCGTCGCTGCCATTGCATATGCGATCGAAAGTCGCGACGGTGGAAAACAAGCCGGCTTTCAGCAAATTCTTCGCGACATTGGTTTCGAAGTAAAACTCAAACCCTTCATCCAACGCAGCGACGGCAGTGCGAAAGGCGATTGGGACGTCGGCATCGTGCTCGACATGATCGAACTGGCAGAGAAAATCGACACCGTTATTTTGGCGTCCGGAGACGGCGACTTTGATTTGGCGCTTAAACGAATCAAAGAACGGTTCGACACTAAATCCGAAGTCTATGGCGTGGAGCGACTAACAGCCGGGTCGTTGATTCGAGCAGCAACCGAGTACTTTCCAATCGAAGACGATCTACTGATGCCTTGAAACGTCGCCTAAGCGGCCGCTCTAACTTTCGTAGCCGGCTCAGACAGATCCCAATAGTCAGCAGGCTTGCCGGCGAACTCAAGAAACTGCGACGCATCGTCAGCAAGTTTCTCTAACGTGAAGTTTCGTGCGGCCGCAGACCACTGAATTTTCTGCTTAAACGGTTTGCGGAAAAAGTCCTTCGACTCAAGCGCCATTCGCTTCTTCACAGGAAGCATGCCCCAAGCTGACGACGCCATCTTCGACGTTCGAATTCGCCGCATGATCGCGGTGTCGTATCGTTTTCGACTGCCTGGATTCAACTGACGAGTAGGATTTTCGACCGTTACGTCAGCATCGACGCCAAGAAATTCAAAACACTTTCGCAGCTCAAGTTCCTGATTCGCTAACAGGTCCTCGAAAAACAAGATGTGAATCTGCTGATCGTCAATTTGTTTTCGATAGGCACTCAACCGAGACCAATAACTTGTGTCGTCGATGATATTTGGAAAATCGCGAAGCGTCTGCTCGAGGTCATGCGGAACATGAACGCCATACTTGTGCCCGCTGTGATGGTGCTCTCGATAGCTCGATTCAATTCGCGTGAATGGATTTCTGGCGATGAAAATAATTTTCGAATCCGCATAGTGTTCGGCAATGTTCTCAACCGCCGAATTTTCAAAATTTTTCGCCGTGTAGAAAGTACTGCCTTCACCGCTACAACGTCCGTCGGCTTCTTCAAACAGATCGGTGTACCAGTCCCACCCTCGATGGAACGCCATTGCGAAGAAGTTGGGTTCTTTGCATGCGGGAATAAAGATCTCCGGATGGTCTCCCAGCAGCGAGCAAAGTGTTGTGGTCCCGCATTTACTGAATCCGGGGACGAAAAAATTGACGTTTGGCTTGCGCATATTTCTTCCTGTTTTCAATGTTTCTAGTTTGGTTTCGTCCTCCTGCGCCTTTGTTGATGAGCGAATTAGATCTAAACGCGTTGAGTTTGCCGAAAAAAAAGAGCTCTCTGACTACTGAATTCTTGCAAATTATTTCAGTCGTATGGGTGATTTGCCGATGAGACAGCAATCGGTACCTATATACAGAGAGTCAAGCACATGCGCACTGCCCTCGCAAAACTCGCGAAAAAGACGTTACGGAAAACGCCATTAACGAACTGTTCCCGACCATCATCCAACATTGTGCAGCAGAAAGACGCTCGCATGTCGGGGATTTTTCTGGCCGAGAAAGGCCAATTGTACGACGGCTTCACGATTGAAGCTGAAGATACCGTTATCGACATTGGTTGCGGAGACGGATGTGTTGCCAAGTTCTGCGCTAATCGAGGCGCAAAAATTATTGCGACGGACATCTGCCCGAACAGCATCGAAACGACCCGAGCAAAATTGAAGAAGTCAAAAGCACGCGAATTCGAAGTTCACGTCAGCGACTCGACGCCGCTGCCGTTGGAAGATAACGTCGCGACGAAGATCATCTGCAGAGAAGTCCTCGAGCACGTTGATGATCCAGCGGCCGTGATGAGCGAATTGGTTCGAGTCGCGAAACCCGGGGCACAATTTTTGATCACCGTTCCGGATCCGCTGGGTGAATCAGTTCAGAAAAAGATTGCTCCCAAAGAGTATTGGATGCCACCAAATCACGTTCGAATCTTCGAGCGAGAAGAATTTGCTGAGCTTCTCGAAAACAGTGGTCTCGAGATTGAGAAACGTGATTCTCACGGTTTCTATTGGTCGATTTGGTGGATTCTGTTTTGGGCTGCCGGCCAGGAACTCGGCGAACCAGAGAAGCCAATTTTGAGCCATTGGACTGCAACATGGAATGAGTTGATCGACAAACCTGACAGCAGGCACATCAAACAAGCGCTGGAAGAATTTATGCCGAAGAGTCAAATCCTGATCGCCAAAAAGGCTGCTTGATCTCAACACTTCATCGCCTGCGAGCTGTTCCATCGGCTCGCTTTCATTTGAACGGTACGAAAAACGAACGGTAGCTTTGGCAGACACAATGAATGCTCCTGAGGAAAAACAAGGTCTCAGAATTTATGACGAATCTCGGCATAACGGATCTGGGCATAACGAATCCCGGAAAGCGATCCTGTTAAGCTCCTACGGAACAGGAGCTCAAAATGGAAAGAACTTGGGCGTTCCCGGATATTCGCATGACATCGTGATGCAGCTCTATGCACCGCTTCTTGAATCGTGGGGAGAGGTCATTCCGGTCTCAGATCCTTGGACCAATCTTGAGTCAGCAATCGTCGATGCTCGTAAAAGAGGACTGGATCCGGTTCACTTGTCCGTCATCCCTTGCCAGGACGCCTATCTTTCACCGAACGTTCCAAATGTTTTGATGCCTGCGTGGGAGTTCCCTGATATTCCCGATCATGAATTTAATTCCAATCCACAGAACGATTGGACAAAAGTTGCAAGTATGTGTGACGCTCTGATCGTGAGCGGTCCATTTACTTCCGACGCGTTCCGGAAGTCTGGCGTTGAGGTCCCAATCCACCATGTCCAAGTCCCAACGCCGGAAGGCTACGATGAATTGCCGACGTGGCAAGCTGATCACGTGCGATCAATTGATTGCTCCGCGTACAGTTTCCAGTTTGAGGAACAGGAAACGGTAGCCATTCCGTTTCCGATCGTCGCTCCTCATAGAAAACGTAAAGGTCCAATCAAAAAGGCTGGTCGGAAAATCGAGCAAGCGACTCGAGGCCTCCTTCGTTCAGTGGTCAATGAAAACCTCTATCGGAAAATTTCTGACCGACTCAAACGGAGCAAAAAGGCGAACATATTGCCTGTCGATTTTGAAGTCGAGTCGCTTGACTTGAGTGGCGTTGTCTACACCAGCATTTTCAACCCCAAAGACGGCCGAAAAAACTGGCAGGATCTGATCACTTCTTTCTTGGTAGCTCTGGGCGACAAGGAAGATGCGACTTTGGTGGTGAAGCTGGTGACAAGTGACCCTCTCGCGCTGGCGAAATTCATTGCATTTTATCGAGGAAGAGACATCGATCATCGATGCCGCGTGGTGATAACATCGCAGTACCTAACCGACCAACAATTGGTTCAGCTGACCGATGCGTCGACGTATTACATTCAGACAACAAAGGCTGAAGGAAATTGTTTGCCGCTGATGAATTTCTTGGCTGGAGGCAAACCTGGCGTTTCGCCATGTCACTCCGCGATCTCAGACTACTTTGACAACGAAGTTGGATTCATTGCGGAATCCAATCCGGAACCAGCCGCTTGGCCTCACGATCCATATTTGAGAACGCGATCGACTTGGGGTCGACTCGTTTGGACTTCGATGGTGGAGCAAATTCGCGAAAGCTACAAGGTTGCGAAAGAATATCCAGAAACTTATGCCGAAATCAGCGAACGATCTCGCGAAAAAATGACAGACTGGGCGGGACCTGAAAACGTTCAAGCTCGATTGATTGGCGCCTTGGAAGACGTTTACGAAAATCGCGCAAAAGCTCAACAGAGACGGCACGAAAACGAAGCTTGGATTCCGAACGAAGGTTTGAAGCGAGCTGCTTGAGCAACAACACGGCAAACTGAAGATCCGATAACAAGAAGCAGCAGCCGCTTATCCCGAAACCGCAAATGATCCATTTCCTCAGAGTCATAAAATTATCGTTGGTGAACAGGTGGAAAATTGCCGCTCTGTTAATCAATTCGCTGCTCATTGGTTTGCTGTGGGGGTGCAGCATTTCCGCCATCTATCCTTTCGTCGAAGTAGTTCTTTCGGACAACACGATCGAGACCTGGCTCGTCGCTGAGATCGAGAAAACGGATGAGAAGATTGCCGAGCTACAAATCTCGATTGGTGATGTCGAGTCTCAAATACGCGCTTCTGGAGATTCCCGCGAACTAAGGGGGCAGCTCGACAATCAGACGCATCGATTAGCCGCCGAGGAAAAAGCGAATCAACTCTATCGGACCGTAATGCCCTGGGTTGAAGGGCGCGTCCCAAAAACGCCATTTGGAACGCTCGCATTTGTCCTGAGCATTCTGATTGTAATCACGATCATCAAAGGCGTCTGTTTAGTATTGAACTCGGTTCTGGTGGCTCAAATTGCGCAGCGGACTGCGCTCGTGATGCGTCGGGAATTTTATGCTTCTGCGGTGAAGATGGATCAATTGGTGATCGACCAAAAGGGTACCTCTGCCATGCAGACGATGCTGATTTACAACCTCAATTTGGTCACCGCTGGATTAACGAGTTTGTACGGAAAAGGAACTCGGGAACCAATCAAGATGCTGGTTTGTTTGGTGTTTGCCGCCTGCATTTCGTGGAAGCTACTTCTACTAACAATGATTGTCGCTCCGTTTGCTGGAATCGTGATCAATCGCGTTTCGCAGCACATGCGAATTGCAGCAACTCGTGAACTGGGCGGAATCGCCGGAGTCCTCCAATCAACCATGGAGTCACTCAGTGCCCTGCGGACAGTCCGAATCTTCAATCGCGAACGCACAGAGAAAGCTCGATTCAACAAGTTCTCAAAAGCACTCTACAACCTTGGAGTCAAACAGCGATTCTTTGATTCACTGCTCCGCCCGACGACAGAACTTGCCGGGATGATTTGCATCACGATTGCTTTATTGGCCAGCGGATACCTTGTCCTAAACGACACAACGCACCTGTTGGGTGTGCGGATGAGCGACAGACCGATGTCCAAGAGCACCGTGTTTCTGTTTTTTGCAATGTTGGCAGGTATCAGCGATCCTGCAAGAAAGATGAGCGAAATTTATAACACGCTCGTTCGCGCGGATGTCTCATCGAAAGGACTCTATGACTTCTTCGAAATCCAACCGAAAATTGGAACTCCAGAAAATCCGAACCGTCTACCGCCTCACTCAAAAGGAATCAGATTCAGAAACGTAAACTTTGCGTACAACCTGAAGCAGATTACGCTCAAGCAACTTGACTTGGTCATCCCTTTTGGACAAACGGTTGCTTTGATCGGCCCCAACGGATCCGGCAAATCAACTTTGATCAATTTGCTGGCCCGCTTTTACGATCCTCAATGGGGTGCCGTCCTCATTGACGGCATCGACTTGAAAACGGTCAACCCGCGCCATGTTCGAAAGCAAATGGCCATGGTGACTCAGGATCCTGTCCTTTTTAAAGGAACGGTCCTGGAAAACATTCAGTACGGCAACATCAACGCGACAACAGACGACGTTTTCCGCGCCGCAAAAATGGCCCGTGTGACTGACTTTCTGGACGTTCTTCCGAAAGGACTCGACACGATGGTCGGTGATCGCGGCAACACGCTCTCCGGTGGGCAGCGTCAACGCATCGCACTAGCTCGTGCGATCGTTGCCGACCCGAAAATCCTGTTCCTTGACGAAGCCACCAGCCAGGTCGATGTTTCTTCGGAACAACTGATTCACGATTCTCTGAAGGAATTTTTGAAGCAGCGAACGACGATCATCATCTCCCACCGACCCGCAACGCTGGAGATCGCCGATCGAATCATCATGCTTGAGCAGGGGCAGATCGAACAGGATTTAACCTCGGAAGAGTACTTCAAACTTTACGGCAGCACCCTTCACAAAAAGGGAGCAGCCTGATGTCAGAATACTCTGCTCACTCACGTCGATCACCTCAGTTCAAAGTGCTCTACGACGGCATGATTTTTCATCGCCAAGAAGCTGGAGGCATCAATCGATACTTTGAAAAGCTGATCGACTACCTTCCGGAGGGTGTTGATCCAGCAATCACTCTTTCGAAATGTCCCACGAACAACTTTCCAAAAAGCGAACGGCTTCAGATGTTCGTCAAGAGCTTCAATTTGCCTCGCCCGTTTCGCAAAGTTTCCAGTGCGATTCGAGCGACTCGGCTTGAATCCGTGCAGAAGCTTATCGCTCCGGACCTGATTCATGCCACCTACTACGACACCCTTGGTGGCTTTGAGAAAATCAGCAGTGGTCCGCCGTTTGTCGTCACCGTTCACGATATGACGCACGAAAAGTTTCCACACTTGTTGGATCGTCATGGCAAGCACGCCGAACTGAAAAGGCGAGCCATCAAAAGAGCCAACGCGATCATCTGTGTCTCTCAGCACACCAGAAATGACCTCCTTGAACTGTATCCTGAATGCGAGTCTCGCACGAGAGTTATCTATCACGCGACTGAATTGGGTGATGTCGTGCCAACGGATACAATCCAAACTCCGCTTCGGCCCTACATTCTTTATGTTGGAAGTCGTTCGCGATACAAAAATTTCCGCGGCCTATTAGACGCGTTCCGAACGGTTGTTTCTCGTGACGACGATCTTCAACTGCGAACCGTTGGAAGTGAATTCTCAAAAAACGAGATGAAGAACATCGACGAACTGGGACTTTCGAAACACGTCATCAATCAGGGAATTGTGAATGATGCCCGATTGGCGGAACTTTATCGCAAAAGCCTCTGCTTCGTTTACCCATCACTCTACGAGGGGTTTGGATTGCCATTGCTCGAAGCAATGAGCTGCGACACGCCCGTACTGGCTGCCAACAACTCTTGTATTCCGGAAGTTGTTCGCGATGCCGCGTTGCTCTTTGACCCAAAATCCAAAACAGACTTGGCCGACGCGTTGACATTTCTGCTGCACAACCCATGTGTTCGCGATCAGTTGGTTATCGAAGGTCGTATGCGTTGCAGAGAGTTCAGTTGGGAAAAATCGGCCAGGCAAACGTTTGAAACTTACGAAACTGCAATGGCTGCTGCCCGGATCCAAACTGGATATCGATTGTCCATGAACCACTTCGCGGATTTCAATTCGCAGGTTCACCCGACGTGGTGATCAACTTTCTAGTGCAGAGTTCTTTCTCAAATTAAGGATTGCTTGTCAAAGTAGCACGTCTCTCCGAGACGTTAAAAATCGCCTCGGAGAGGCGAGCTACGTAATTGCCAACCCCAATTCTTAGCAGTATCGTTGCGCTAACCAACGTTTTGCAAACCAGCAGCGATGCCGTTAATCGAGAGAACAATCGACCGCTGCAGCTCTTCCAATTGCGGGTGCTCCAAGTTTGAACGCAGCTCTTTCAACAACGCGACCTGAATGTAGTTCATCGGATCGACGTAGGGATTGCGGACTTTAATGCTGTGCTGCAACCACGGCTCAGCCTCTAGAATCTCGGTCGACTCGGTCACCTTCAACAGCATTTCGCGACTCAATTCAAACTCAGCTTTGATGTCGTTGAAAATCACAGCACCAATTTTCGGATCGGCCAGCTCCGCATACATGCCCGCGATCTCCATGTCCGCTCGCCCCATCCCAAGATGCACATTCGAAAGCATTGTCCTGAAAAACGGCCACTCTCGATTCATCGTCTGCAACATTTCCAATCGCTGGCCATCCGAACCATCACCCAGCCATTCAGAAAACGCGGTTCCGATTCCATACCAACTGGGCACGTTCGCTCGAGACTGAGTCCAAGCAAACACCCACGGAATCGCTCGCAAATCGTCCAACGATTTCGTGACGCGGCGATGCGATGGACGTGAACCAATATTCAGCCGATCAATCTGATCAATTGGCGTCGCCGTTTGAAAATAGCTCAGGAAATCCGGATGATCGATCAAGCTGCGATACTTCTTCCACGCCGTTGTGCTCAACCCGTCCATTGCTTCTGACCACTGCGCCAAAGCATCGAACTCCGGACGCTTACCTGTCGAACAGAGCACGGCATGAAGCACTTGCTCAAGATGGCGTCGCGCGATTCCGGGAACGCTATAGCGTGAGCTTACAACTTCTCCCTGTTCCGTGATTCGAATTCGACCGCGAACCGATTCAGTTGGTTGCGCAAGAATCGCCCGGTTCGTTGGACCACCGCCGCGACCAAGTGATCCACCTCGACCATGAAACAGTGTCATTCGAATATTGCAATCGGCACAGGCCTGAGCCATGTTTCGCTGAGCCGTGAACAGCATCCAGTTGGCTCGCATGAAGCCGCCATCTTTATTGCTGTCGCTGTAGCCGATCATGATCTGTTGCTGATCGCCACGCATCTTTAAATGTTGTGCGTAGACGGGATTCGCAAACAGCGCCTTCATGATTTCCGGAGCCGCCATCAAATCATCAACCGTTTCGAACAGAGGCACGATGTCCAGCTTGCCCAACAGACCCGCATCTTTCCCGAACAGCAAGATCTCCAGCAGGTTACTCACACCTTCAGTCATACTGATGATGTAAGTCGTCATACTAGATTCGCCGATGACGTTGTGAGCCTTCTTGATGGTCGCGAACAGGTCCAGCAACTTCGCCGTGCCAACCTTTTGATCGTCGGACACCGAAGAGAATTCTTGGTCGCCATCAGTCGCGAATTTCGTCAGCGTTTCAATCCGCTGCGGCTCTTTAAGCTCAAGGTAATTTTCGCAGTAGCCAAGCGAACGCAACAAGTCATCCATCGCAGTGCGGTGAGTTTTCGCATGCTGACGAACGTCCATGGATGCAAGGTGAAAGCCGAAAACATGGGTCGCACGAATCAAACGCTCCAACCGTCCGCGAGCCAAACGCCATCCACGATTCTCCATCAAACTATCGCGAATCAACTCAAGATCATGCCGATAAGCTTCGACGTTTGCATAAGCGCGGCGCGGCGCGGGAGTTCCGGACCAAGCAACGTCGGCTGCGTCCCGAGTCGCACGTAAGCGACGGAACATCATCACCAACTTTTTGCGATACGGCTCGTCATCGAATCGATCCAGCACTTCATATTCCGAAGGATCAACCAGTTCACGATCAGCCGCAAGGCTGTCCGTCAGTGACTGACTGATATCGGTGCGTGATTCGCTGCAGCTTAGTAGCTCGTAGAGTCCATCGACCTCTTTCAAATACATCGTCAACACGAGATTCTGCTGTGCCTTCAAAGCTTCAATCGTTGTGTCGATGGTAACAAAGGGATTGCCGTCGCGGTCGCCTCCGATCCACGTACCGTAGCGAAGGAAACTGGGTACATCGAATTCTTCATCCGGCCACGTCTCTTTGAGAGACTGTTCAAGGTCTTCGTAGATGCGAGGCACCAGATCGAACAAAGTGTGCTCGAAAAAATAGAGCCCTGTGTTTCGAACTTCGTCCATAACCGTCGGTCGGCGTTGGCGAGTCTCCGCCGATTGCCACAGCAGCGTAATGTAGTCGTGCAACAATTCTCGCAAACTTGCCCGTTCTTTCGAAAGCACATTTCCATCGTTGACTTTCGCGATCAGCTCGGTGACTTGACGCAAGATCTCACGAATCGTCTGTCGCTTTGACTCCGTCGGATGCGCCGTGAAGACCGGAACGATTTCCATCGTTTGGAAAATGTCCTTCAGCTGCGCAGGAGAAACTCCTTCTCGCTTCAATGTCTCGAGAGCCGCTGCAACGGTTTCGTCCATCGGCTGACCGGATTCAAAAGCTTTCTCGGATCGTTGACTCAGAATCTCGACGCGCTGATGTTCTTCAGCAAGATTGACCAGCTGGAAATAAGTCAAAAATGCTTTCAATGTCGATTCGGACAGGTCAAGATTCTCGACCAGCCGAGGCATCAATTCGGCCAGACGCTTCTGAGCCGACTCGTCGCCGGAACGCCATTGCTTGGCCAAGGAGCGAATTTCTTCCTCGAGTTCGAACGCAGCTTCGCCTTCTTGGTAGACGATCGTTTCGCCAAGCAGATCGCCAAGCAGTCGAATGTTAGAGCTAATGTCGTTTTTCATTGCGTAAAGTTCGTTGATGGTCTGCGTTTCAGATAATTCTCACACGACATAATGTACCGCAGTACCAATTCTACGATGAGGGGGCAGATCCGCATCACACCTGACAGTTCGCCGCTGGCTTGCTATCCTGAAGCTATGGCAAAAAAGAAACCAATCAAGAAAAAAGCGGCGCCCAAGGATGCCGTTCCGTTCGAAACATCGCTCGAGGAGCTGCGTCAAATCCTGGGCGATCTTGAAGAAGGCAATTTGCCGCTGAGTGAATCGCTTGAAAAATACGAAGCCGGAATTGCTCATCTTCGCAACTGTCATGTTTCTCTCAACGAGGCGAAAGCTCGAATCAAATTGCTGGTTCGCGTGGACAAAGACGGCAAAGCCATCACCAAACCGTACGATCACTCGGCAACGGTCGCGGAGAAGTCACCTGATAGCGTGTCCGAAAATGAAAAAGAATCTCTCCAAGAAGAACTTGATCATGAGACCGAAGAGGATGGTGATTGGGATGGCGGATTGTTTTAGTCAACGCTCTCGCAGCATCAATACAAGCTCGAAACGCAAGCGAGTGAATCACCACGCCGGCATATTCACTCGCTTGCGCTTTTTGATGTTGCGCAAATACCAGCCCGACGCGCAAGCGAGGGAATATTTCCGAGAATTTCCCGATCCCTCGCTTGCGCGTCGGGCTTGTATTGCAACGCTTCGTATTTTTCAATTTCCACGTGTATTGTCATGTAAAACAAGAAATCCCAACTTAAATGCGCAACATCAAAACTTGCGCTTCGGGCTTGCATTGGCTCTCTGTTTGCTAACGCTCCCTTCATCCGCTGTCGCTGACGAACCCGACCCGCAAATCCTCGCCCACTACATGCCGTGGTACGAAGCCGCACCAGAAACCAAAAAGTGGGGCTGGCACTGGACGATGAATCACTTCGATCCGGACAAGGTTGGAGCCAACGGCCGTCGCGAAATCGCTGGCTTTCACTACCCGTCAATCGGTCCCTACGATTCTGGCGATCCACACGTCCTCGAGTACCACGTTTTGTTGATGAAGCTCAGTGGCATCGATGGCGTCATCATCGACTGGTATGGTTCGCGTGACTTTCGCGACTACCCGATGATCGATCGTAACACTCGAGCACTGATTCCATGGCTTAAAAAAGCCGGCCTCTCTTTCACGTTTTGCTATGAAGACCAAACGATCAAGCACATGGTTGCAGACAAAGTGATCGCTGCATCAGATGACGTCGCGGAGTTCGTCGGAGAGCTAAACAAACTTGCCGACGAATTCTTCTCTGATGAATCGTGGATCAAATCCGGCGACAAACCGGTGCTGCTAACCTTTGGACCTCAGCACTTCAGGGCCGATGCGTGGAAACAAGCTTTAAAACAATGCAAACTGGCTCCCAAAGTTTTCGGCATGCCGCACGCAGACAAACATTTTGAACTGGAAGGATCGTTTGCTTGGCCGCCGGTTCATGATCGCGGCATCGTCGCACCCGAAACATGGAGAAGTTTCCTCACCAGAATTTACAAAGATAGCAAAAAGGAAATGATCCCCGTCGTGTTCCCTGGCTTTCGTGACATCTACTCGGATGCCAAAGTCCAGAAAAGCCATGGCGTTATCGATGAGCGTGACGGTCTAACGTTCGCCGAATCACTGAAACTGGCACGGGAGACAAAAGCCAACCTGATTCAAATCGCCACATGGAACGATTTCGGAGAAGGCACCATCATCGAACCGACTCGCGAGTGTGGGCTTCGTTATCTGGAACATTTGATCGAAACCGATAACAACGCTCAATTCCAGAAAGCCGATTTGATCCTTCCATTGCAACTCTATCGTCTTCGCAAGTCCAACGCGGAACTGGCTGACGAAGTCGCCAAAGCGATGTTTGATGGCGACTGCAAACTTGCCAGAAAACTTTTGGCGCAGCCGAGGTAGCTGATGAAAGTCATTGCCTCAACGTCGCTGCAATCCAGAACGGTTGACCCGAAAGTTCAATCGCTACTCGAAACAGTCGATCCATCGTGGCTTCGGGAGATCGTCGTACAGATCTCGAAACCGCGTCAATGGACAAAACAGCGCGAACAGAACCGCGCAACCGCGGACTTCATCGAAACTCAACTTCAAAGTTTCGGCTACAAGACGTTTCGACAGAGCCAATACGACAACATTGTGACCGAATTCGATCGCAGTCATCCCGTGACGATCATCGGCGCTCATTACGACAGCGTGCCGCAGACTCCCGGCGCCGACGACAACGGAAGCGCCGTCGCGGCGATGCTTGGCTGCGCAAAGGCTATTGCCGGATTGAATCTGCCGGTTTGCTTCGCCGCTTTCAATCTTGAAGAAGAAGGACTCGAAGGCAGTAAGTCTTTCGTCAACGACTTCATTAAGCCTGAGAAGGTCAGCGTTAAGGTCGCCCACATTCTGGAAATGGTTGGCTACTGCGACCACACCGAAGGATCGCAGAACTTACCCAAGGGCTTGCCCGTGAAGCTTGCTCGATCAGCGGGTGACTTTCTGGCGATCGTTGCGAATCGGAATTCGAACCGAATCCTGAAACCGACGGTTCAGACGGCCAAGACTTATGTTGAAGACCTACCTGTTCTTGGCCTTCAAGTGTTCATGGGCATGGAACGCATCTTTAAAGATCTTCGCCGCAGTGATCACGCACCGTTTTGGGACGCTGGATATCCCGCGTTCATGTGGACGGACACTTCGGAGTTTCGAAACCCGCACTATCATCAACCGACAGATACGCCAGAGACGTTGGACTATGAGTTTTTGAAACGCGTGACACAGATGTTGGTGGCAGCAGTGAGTCGAAAGTAATTGACAGAGCTTTTTGCGCCAGCAAGCAGATTCGAGAACATGCCATCACAGTCCAGAGGCCTATGCCACCCTTCTATGCTCGCTCCCCTCTCCCCGCGAATCCGGAGCCTGAGGCATCGCCGTGAAGATTTTTCCAATGCCAAAATTCCATCTTGCGCATCGTTTTCTGGCTGGACACCCGGACGCTCACGCGTCTCGGCTCACTTTTCAATTCGAAGCAGGCAAGTGAGCCGTTGGCCGTAAGGCCTCGGGTAGCCACTGCGAGAAATGCAGGCCTTGCTTTTTGCTGTCTGGAAACTCTTCACGGCGTTGGGGCTGGGGGTGAGGGGCTTGAGCATTCCCCCCTTGAGTCCAACTTCACGTACTGGCAAACCGCATCGCAGAGCTTCACCAAATCCTCCTCGCCAATCGTAAACGCAGGTGCCAAATATACCGTGTCGCGAATTGGACGGATCCAAAGGCCTTCTTCCACAAAGCCTGAAACTGCAACCCCAACATCCAAATCAGCTTTCAACCGAACAGCACCAACCGCCCCCAACACATTGACTTCAACCACATTCTCGCAATCAACCAGCGACTCCAAACCATCACGCATCACGCGTTCGATCGCAGAGACCTGTTCAAACCGAGGATCCGATTCGAACAGATCCAGCGACGCGTTCGCCGCAGCACAAGCAATCGGGTTCCCCATAAACGTTGGACCATGCATTAAAGCTGCCTCCCAACGATCTGAATGAAAAGGCTCGTAAACTTTCGCCGTCGCGATCGTCGCCGCCAAACCGACACTGCAACCAGTCAATCCTTTGCCGACGCACATAATATCAGGATGGATATCGGCTTGCTGATACGCAAACATACTTCCAGTTCGACCGAAACCGGTAGCAACTTCGTCTGCAATCAGAAGCACATCGTGCTTCCTGCAAACACGCTCAATCCGCCGAAGCGCTGCAGACGAATGGAATCGCATTCCGGCTGCCATCTGAACAAGCGGCTCGATAATCACAGCCGCCAACTGATCCTTTCTCTGATCAACAAATGAATCGAACGCGGCTTCCAGTTCATCATTCTCAGGAATCGGTTGCGGAAACTGCTCAAGCAAAAACCCCTTGAAATTCGCGTGCATGCTGTCGTCAGGATCACAGACGCTCATCGCTCCCGTCGTGTCGCCATGATATGCGTTTTGAAAACTAATGAATTTATTGCGAGCCGTTCTTCCGGTCGACGAACGGTTTGCCCAATGCTGCATCGCAATTTTCATCGCGACTTCAACGGCGACCGAACCTGAGTCACTCAGGAAGACTCGATTGCCTTCACCTTCTAGGCACTTCGCCAATCGACTGGCCAGACGCACCGCTTGATCGTGAACGATGCCGCCCATCATGACATGAGGCATCGTTTTCGCCTGTTCGATCATCGCTTCGACAATTTTTGGATGGTTGTATCCGTGACAGGCAGTCCACCACGACGAAATCCCATCAATCAATTTTCGACCATCCTTTAACCGCAAAATGACGCCGTCGGTCGATTCAACCTCAACCGGCGGCGATGCCGTTTTCATTTGGCAATAGGGACGCCAAAGGGATTCGAATGCGGAATGCGGATTGTGGAATGCAGAATTCATGTCCAACCGATATGGCATCGTTGCGAAACAGTCGTGATAATGTTTGGGTACATACGATAGACGATATTATACATTTCGCATTCCGCATTCCGCATTCCGCATTTCCAAACATGCTCAAAGCCTGCCATTGCTGTGGCCTGATCCACGAAATACCCTCGCTCGAACCGGAGCAGACTGCGGCCTGTACGCGTTGCGGCAGCCAGTTCACGGAGCCAGCCAACAAGGAGAGCTCAGCCAGCCGAACGGCAGCTGCGGCAATCGGAGCGTTTATCCTGTTCTGGCCCGCAATTCTGATGCCCATCCTGCGCATCGATCAGCTTGGGCTGACGCATCAAAGTAGCATCCTTGGTGGAACGATTGAGCTGTTCCAACATGGCAGCTGGTTTGTCGGCTCGGTTGTCCTGCTGTTCTCCGTCATCTTTCCACTCACGAAAATTGTCTTGCTGATTGAGCTCAGTTGGCTCGAGATCCTGCATCGCAAACACAAAGCGTTCACACTTCGAATGATGGAACACCTGGGGAAGTGGAGCATGATGGATGTCATGCTGCTTGCCTTTCTAGTGATGCTGGTGAAGCTCGGCGACATGGTCGAATTTCATTTCGGACCAGCGATTATTGCGTTTACTTTTTGCGTCGCGATGAGCATGTTGGCATCGCTAAGTTTTGATCCACATGCGATTTGGGAAGATTAGATTACGTGGTTGTGGCTTCCAGCCGCAGTCGTTTGCATACCGTAACGACGGCTTAGCCGTCACTTCAAACAACACAGGCCAGAGGCCTATGCCACCAACGATTGCGGCTGGAAGCCACAACCACGAAAGAAACATGAACACTCCACCCGTTGCAGAAATTCGACCGCGCACATCAGCCGCTCACAAACTCTTCGGAGGATCGAGACTGTGGCTGCTTACGTTGCTGTGCCTATTGATCGCCGCCGGCCTGCTGTGGTGGTCCACGCCACAAAAAGGAACAACGATTTACATTCAGTTCCCCGAAGGGCACGGCCTGAAACACGAAGACACCGTTCGCTATCGCGGCATCGAAGTTGGAACCGTCGAATCCGTTCATCTCGATGATTCGCTCGACGGTGTCGAAGTCGAAGTGTTGCTTAAACCATCCGCGTCGCAACTGGCGACGGAAGGAACCCGTTTCTGGATCGTTCGTCCTGAACTTAGTCTGACTCGAATTTCAGGTCTTGAGACTGCGATCGGCCACAAATATATCGGCGTTTCACCCAATCCAAATTCGAAAGATGCGAGCCTCCAACCTGAGCACAAATTTCAAGGGCTTGCCGACGTTCCCGTTGATACGCTTTCGGATTCCGGCATCGAACTGATTCTTCGCGGTGACAAACGGTATAGCGTCAGCAAAGGTTCCGCGGTGACCTTCCGTGGCGTCGACGTCGGAACCGTCCTTGACGTTGCCCTTTCACAGGAAGCTCGCCACGTTGACGTTCGAGTTCGAATCTTTGACCAACACGCTTCACTGCTGACCTCACAGTCAAAATTTTGGGTGAGTGCGGGACTCGATTTTGATTTCAAGTTCGGCCTCAATGGCGGCGGATTTGATCTGGATACTGAATCGTTGGAAACGCTTGCTCGTGGCGGAGTGTCAATGATCACGACGGGGCAGGGCAATGAAGTTTCGCCAGGAGACGTTTTCACACTGCACGCGGCTGCGAATGACGATTGGTTCAAGAGTGCCGCGAATTTCCAAACAACGGACGTTGCCTTGCGTGGCGCGGTTCCATTCAAAGCTTCTTGGGAATCCCGGGGGCTCTTCGGCCGCAAAGAGAAAGTGGCTCAGTTTAACGGCATCGCCATAAGCAGAGATGGCGTGGAAGAAATTGTTGTGCCGGCACAGCTTCTTGAACAAGCGGATGTAGATGAGTCATTCAAGCTTTCCGTTGGCGGCGTCGAACTCGAGAGAAGTGTTTTCACATCCGCAAGCGACATGGGCAGCTCGCGAACTCGGTCGCTCAAACTCGAAGGAAGTTTCGATCCGTTCGTGATGCCAGAAGATGGCGTCTCGCTGGAAGAGCCAGTCGACTGCTTGGCCGTTAGACGGTCCAGTGATCAAAATACCAGCTTTCATGTAGCGATCCGCGGCGACCTAATTAAGCCAAATGCTGAACATGCGGAATTGTGGGACGTAATCGATTTCAATGGCGACCCAAACGTATGGCACGGCTCTCCTGTCGTGACGGCCAACGACGGAAAACTGATTGGCATGCTACTGATCTATGGACGAAAGACACATATCGCCCCAATGGGATTCGAGGCAACGAAACCGGGAATGGGCGAGTAACACTGACGGCCATGAAGCCCTGACTGGTAAACCATCGAACACTTCACGACGCCGCTTGTGTCCTAACGTACACCCCTGACTGCAGCTCATTGAAAAACCGAACTGAATGCTCGTAGGATCCGAACATTCAATCAACCTTGGTTTTTCCCAATTACTTTCAGGCTCAATTATGATCTCCAAATCTGCCATTTTCTTCGTTGCCGCAATCGCCTCACTTTGCATGTTGGCAACAAGCCATGCTCAAAGTGGATCTCGAAATGCAGCTCCATCCTTTTCACCGGCTCCGATGAACATCTCACCCCCAGCGCCGTCGACCTACGCTCCTGCTGCTACTCCACTGCAAACGATCACGGGACAGTCACGTTCGGTCGCGCCGGCACCGCAACCGTTTGGAGGCAGTTGCCCGAACTGTCAGGTTCGCGCAGCGGCCTCGCAATCGTACGCGACTCCGCAGCAGTACTCTGCTCCAGCACCGATCCAATACGCACCGCGTTCGGTGAACTACACGCCGACTTATTCCGCGCCGACTTACCGCGCACCGCAGTACTCTCCAGTTCAGACCTACCGCCCGGTTCAAAACTACCGCCCGGTTCAAAACTACCAACCAACTTTCCGCAATTACGCTCCGGTAAGAGGTTACTCAGGAGGATGTGGCGGCTACTAGGTTCTGTTGATCAATACAAGCACGAAGCGCAAGTTTTGATGTTGCGCATTTAAGATGGAATTTCTTGTTTTACTTAACAAAACAAGTGAAAATTGAAGAATACGAAGCGTTGCAATACAAGCCCGACGCGCAAGCGAGGGATCGGGAAATCCTCGGAAATATTCCCTCGCTTGCATGTCGGTCTTAGTATTTGCGCAACATCAAAGAGCGCAAGCGAGTGAGTTTTCTCGCAGTTTCTTGACTCACTCGCTCACGCGTTTTGAAGTTGCGCAATTTTTCTTTAGGGGCAAAGCCCCGGTCATTTGCCTAGCCCAGCCCATCGGGCTGGGAACTCGTTTTCCCGAACAACCGTAGGGCCGAAGGTCCGGCCAGCTTCAAAACCCAGCCCCATCGGGCTGGGCTAGGTAAATTGCTGGGCCGTTGGCCCGAATCGATGCAAAGAGCGCAACATCAAAACTCGCGCGGCGTGCTTGTATTGGCTTTAATCCACAGGCCCTAACGTTGAAACAACAGCAAGTCAGCGGCTAGCGTGACATTCATTCGATCGACGCCTTCGAGTCGTGCGTTTTGCGAATTTCGCACGGCTCGATACGTCATCGCCAGTGCATCGGCGATCTCTTCGGAGTCCAGCTCGATTTGCTGGCTCCATTTCTTGTGCGTCGAGAGCTCCAGACCAACCGCTTTCATCTCATCGACGACTAGCTCCCAACGACTGCGACGGTGACCTTCTTTCTGCGTCTGTTCGCGAAGCTCAATCAAATCATCTTCGCCTGGTATTGCAATGATGCAGATTCCATCATCCGACAACACTCTCTCGATTTCTTTCACGGGCCGACGTCCAAACAGCGAAACGACGGCTCCAACGCTTCGATCTACAACGGGCAAACCACGATCGGCATTGGCCAAAACCCACGTCGCTTCCGGCCAATTACGTGCCGCAAGCTTGATCGCTCGACGAGAAAGATCGATTCCGCAGTAACCAGCCGCGTTATCCGAAAAGAGCGCAGGCCCAAAAGTTCCTTCGCCGCAGCCAAGATCTAAAATCGAGTGCGGACCAGACTCGCTTTTGACCGACGTCCATTCTCGCAACGATTCAATCAGCCCGGCTGCGTGTCCACGTTTGAGCCAGCGATGTCGCGCGAGCACCGCATCATCAGAGTCACCTGGATTCGCTGACTTCTTGTCTTGCGGTTGCGTCAGATTCCAATACCCCTCTCTGGCCTGATCAAAGCTGTGACCATTCTCACAGCGCATTGACTTTCCTTGCCGCTGAAGCGTCTCGCAACATCCGCGAACGGTGCAACTAAGTTCGATCATGCAATTTTCCAAAGGGGCCAAGATCGGCACCAAAACATCTCGTGGCATCGGTTAGCCGAAAATCACATTTGACCCTTCTTCACCTGCTTTGGGGAGGACACCAGACGTGTGTTATCTAGCTCGCCGCCGCACAATTCCGACGCATAAGAAAGCAAGAAGTGTACCTGCACATGGCTCGGGCACTTGGGAAACGATTGTTAAATCAAACGTTTCAACTCCACCGGCACCAAAAATGGACTCATCCAAAACCGTTGCATCGGGAGTTAACCAATTCGCGTTTGCCGCCCCCGTACCTGGTTGAATGTCGGCAAAAGAAAAAATGGTCGTTCCATCAGCAACGGTCGTTACGTCGAAGGAACCCAAGTAGATTTCTACTGCCATTGGAGTCGGGTTGGAGACAGCTGCTGCATTCCAGTCGAAAGAATCCGCATCGAACTGATCCGTCGTAACAAAATCAAAAACTGGATTCGGTGTCGCACTCGTGATACTGGCTGCCGTCGTAGAAGGCGTTGTCGCAGTGAGCCCCATACTGAACAGGCCGACAGTAGACAATTCTGTGTTGGCTCCGTTTTGGCCAAGGAACACATCAACTGTCTGCGTGTTGCCCGTCACGACAACATAAGAATTGGAGAATGTTGCACCGCCATCGTCAGAGAAGAGCGGAAAGAGATCGGCATTGGCAGTCTCTGCGAAACAGAACAGAAACGCCACCATGACAAGCCAGTTACGATTCAATGCAAACATATCTTTACCTCTTGATGCAGTATCTACAGGGAACTTCGACCATTCCCCTTGTGCTTCGACACGGGATTTTGCGACTGCCCTTCAGTTGTTCGAATTTCGGCCTTTTTGCTTGCACGTAGCGTCTTTTCGTTAGCTATCTGAGCCCCAGAATTGCCGCGAACCAGAATTTGATTTGGCAGTCTTAAGCGGTATCGATCGTGACGCGAAAGCGGATGCGCGATCGGTGCGCGGTGGCATAGGCCTCTGGCCTGTGTTCTGCATGCTCACAGGCAAGAGGCGCCAGAGGCCTATGCCACCAGAACTTTCGGAAGTGTATCAACATCACGATGCAACATGGATCCGTCCTACGCCTGGCAAGCGAACGTCGGATCCGCAACGTGATGTTTTTATAGCTTGTTCCCGGCAGCAATTTCGCTGCCACATTTTTTTAACTCTTTGAAAGGAGAAATAATGGCCAAGGAAATCAAGCAGAACGTTGTCGACAATGGCAACACAAAACTGAACGTCAATGTGGGCACGATCGGTCACATTGATCACGGCAAGACAACTTTGACGGCTGCGCTTTTGCGTGTGCAGTCCGAAAAGGGACTCGCCAACTACAAACCGTATGACCAAATCGCAAAAGGAGGCATCGTCCGTGACAAATCGAAAACCGTTACCATCACTGCGGCTCACGTCGAGTACCAAACGGCTGCGCGAACGTATGCCCATATCGACTGCCCCGGTCACGCGGACTACATCAAGAACATGATCACCGGTGCGGCTCAGATGGACGGAGCAATCCTCCTGACTTCTGCTGCCGCCGGACCTCAACCACAAACTCGCGAGCACATTTTGCTTGCGCGTCAGGTTGGAGTTCCGCATCTGGTTGTGTTTCTCAACAAGTGCGATTTGGTCGACGATCCCGAGTTGATCGAATTGGTGGAAATGGAGATTCGTGATTTGCTGACGCAGTACGGGTTTGACGAAAGTCAGGTTCCGTTCATTCGCGGCAGCGCCATGTTGGCTCACGACAATCCAACCGACGCCGATTCGATTCGCTGCATCGAGGAACTTCTCGATGCGCTCGATTCGTCCATTCCTAATCCGAAGCGTGACATCGACAAGCCTTTCAATATGCCGGTCGAGAATGTTTTCATGATCGAAGGCAGAGGCACGGTCGTCACGGGCAAGATCGAAGCGGGCAAAGTGCGTACTGGCGATCGCGTCGACATTGTCGGCCAGTCAAGTCATGGCAGCGACATCATTTCGTCAACTGTGACTCAGGTCGAAACTTTTGGCCGGATCCTTGACGAAGGTATCGCTGGTCAGAACGTGGCCTGCTTGCTTCGTGGCATTCAGCGCGAAGAAGTTCAGCGTGGACAGGTTTTGGCAGCTGTTGGTTCCGTTGTTCCACACAGCAACATCGAAACCGAGGTCTACGTTTTGGACAAGGCAGAAGGCGGACGTCACACTCCGTTTGGCACTGGCTACCAGCCCCAGTTTTTCTTCGGCACGACCAACGTAACCGGTCGCGTCGAAGTTCTGGACGCTGACATGGCGATGCCCGGCGACGGAGTTCGTTTGTCTGTGAGCCTGATGCGGCCAGTGGCTTGCGAAGAGGGCTCGCGATTCGCGATCCGTGAAGGAAACCGGACCGTCGGATCCGGTGTTGTCACTAGGGTGATTGACTGATTTTCGTTTCGGAAGTCATCAACCGCCTTTCGGTCGGCGGTTGTTGAAAGACTTCCGCCGACTGTTTTGGGCTTTATCAGCCACGAGATTTAATCGTTATACGCCATACGTGGGTACAACTCCCCAAAGCTCATTTTTCACGATTGCAGTTGTGGGAAAAAAGTGCTATTTTTTCCCACAAATCAACCGAGTGAAAAATGACAAAAAGCAATGAAAAACAGGCACTTTCAAGGATTTACGGCAACGGAAGGGGTTGGGCGTTTTCCCCAAAGGATTTTGCCGATCTAGGACGCATCGACATGGCTCTGAATCGCTTAATCAAAAAGGGTACGATTCGACGAGTCATCCGTGGAATCTACGACTATCCGCGATACAGCGAACTGCTGCAGCAGGAACTTGGCCCCGACATCCACCAAGTTGCAAAAGCACTTGCTCGCAAATTTGGTTGGCGAATTGAGGCCAGCGGACAATCTGCCGCCAACCTGATTGGCATCACCACGCAGATTCCCAGCCAGTACATTTATCAGTCGGACGGGCCGAATCGCAACTATCAGATCGACAAGACAACGCTTCAGTTCAAGCATATCAATTTCAAAGAGATTGGCTTTAAGACAGACGAAAGTGCACTCATCGTCCACGCCATACGGTCACTCGGTGAATCGAATATCACCCCCAAGATAGTTTCGCAAATTCGCACTTGGCTGCCTGCCAAAAAACGAAAGCGAGTCCTGAAAGATACCGAGCGTGTTACGGGTTGGGTATTTTCGGCAATCAAGAAAATATGCCGCGAGGACCGCGATGGATAGCGTTGCCTCACTGAGCAATCAGGAACGTCGCGAACTGTTTGAACAGACAGCTCAACAGATGGGCGTAAATCCTGCCATCGCCGAAAAAGACTTCTGGGTTTGTTGGGTGCTGAAGAAGCTTTTTGAATCAGAACTTCAATCTCAACTGGTATTCAAAGGCGGTACTTCCCTTTCCAAAGTCTACGGTCTGATCAATCGTTTTTCTGAAGACATTGATCTGGTTTTGAACTGGGAACTTCTGGGCTATGAAAAGGACAGTCTTGATCCATGGATGAAGCAACCATCCAACAACCAGCAGCACAAGTTCAACCAGCAGTTCAATGATCGAGCCCAAGCGTACATCGAGGAAACCCTACAACCATTGGTCACCAAGTTGTTAGCCAGTTGTCCCGGTGCAAAAGCCGAGGTTTCCCAACACGAACCTCAAGTCATTAACGTGACGTATCCAGCCGCGTTTAGTTTGGCGGCTCTGCGACCAGAAGTGAAACTTGAGATCGGCGCGTTGGCATCGTGGGTTCCCTCAGCACGCCACACCATTCGGCCTTACGCGGCGGAACGATTCCCTCAGGTTTTTGAAAATCCTGACTGTGAGATCGTCGCGATCACTGCAGAACGAACGTTTTGGGAGAAAGCAACAATCCTGCACCAGCAGGCTCATCGAACGTCGCCAATGCCGCCGGGCTATTCGCGACATTATTTTGACATGTTTCACATGGCCAATAGCCCGGTAAAGCAGAATGCCTTGTCGGACCTGCCATTGTTGGCGAAAGTCGTCGAATTCAAGAATCGATTCTATCGCAGTCCTTGGGCCAAACACGATTTGGCCGTGCCCGGAACGATACGATTGCTGCCAACGGAGCAGGGCAACATTGAATTGCAGAAGGACTACATCAACATGCAAGCAATGATTTTCGATTCGCCTCCGGATTGGTCTGCAATCATCGACTCGCTTAGATCGCTCGAGTTCGAGATCAACGCACTGGCTTAGGTCACCAAGCTATTCGCGAATCATCTCGATAATTTTCGCAACGAAGGTGGGCGTCACACGGCGTTTGGCACCGGCAACCAGCCTCAGTTTTTCTTCGGCACGACCAACGTAGCTTGCGGCCAGTGGCTTGCGAAGAGGGCTCGCGAAGAGGGCTCGCGATTTGCGATCCGCGAAGGAAACCGGACCGTTGGATCCGGTGTTGTCACCAGGGTGATTGACTGACTTTCGTTTAGGAAGTCATCAACCGCCTTTTCGGTCGGCGGTTGTTGAAAGACTTCCGCCGACTTTTTATCCAAGCCATCTATTCTCGATCCGCGTTGCCACTTTCGAGTTTTGCAACCAGTGCCACGAGATCAATGTCAAGCGCTGCTTGAAGCTGGCTCGCCATTGAGTGACAGTATCGCCAGTCAATTGAATCGCGACTAATTGCTACGATCCCATCAACATCCTGAATATCCTGATGTCTTCCCGCCATAAGCTTCATCAGCAACAAATCTTCAGCGGTAGCAACAGGAATTGAATGTTCTGGCACCGGCGAAGCCCGTTGCACGACGATTTTTTCAAACCCGGACTCTCCCACTGCCAAATCGATTCGTACTTGCGTTTGAGAATCACTGATCGGCAGTAAAAAACACTGACGGAGAACCAATTCTGGATCCGGCAAAAAAGGACGAAACACTTTGGGGTCCAGTGAATCTAACATCTCGACTGCGCGAGCAACATCGCAGTCCACGATAACATCAATGTCTTCCGTTACGCGAACGCGACCTCGTATTGATGCGGCAAGCCCGCCAATCAATGCGAAATCAAGATCCTGCTGGTCAAGCATTTCTATCAATCGTTGAAGCGTCTCTTCAATCTGCTGATTCACAACGATCTTCACCAACTAACACGAAGGCTTTTCGGAGCTTCTTACGAAGTACTATTTTTTCTTCGTTGCGACTGATTTCAGCAGCATGTCCCATCGGTCGCGCCGGCCTCATCGACCAAACCTGATTGAACAGGGCAGCGTATCGCCGAAATTTTTCATCAGGAGACTGCTTCTTATCCACGTCAAGCTGCATTGGCTCGACGATCAAGCGGTACGAATCCCAGTTTTGTTTTGGCGCGAAAGACATGCTCTAATTCTATAGACCGATTGAATCTGAGGGAACCGATTTCGTCTCAAATTGCCGCCATTCAGTCTCAGTTTTTCTTCGGCACGACCAACGTCACTGGTCGCGTCGAGATTCTATCGCGCTGACATGGCGATGCTTGGCGACAGTAAAACACTCCATCCAATTGAACTTGCAATAAGTTGGCTGGTGCAAGTAAGAATGTTCTTTCGCCAGCGTCCAAGACGACCAGCTCAAATTCGAATTCCCCTGCGGAGATCATGATGACGTTGAAAGCAAGAATCGACGAGTACAAACAAAAGTCAGCCGGTAAGGCGACGCCAGAAATGGTCGAAATTATGACGCGATGCAAAGCTGAACTTCAAGAAACCATTTCGTCCCGCAGCATTCCGCAAGTCGGCGATGCGATGCCTAGTTTCAGCTTGCCCGATTCCAATGGAAACAACGTCTCTTCGCAAACGTTGCTCGAATCGGGCCCGTTGGTGGTTTCCTTTTTTCGTGGCATGTGGTGACCGTATTGCAATTTTGAGCTGGAAGCTCTCAACAACGCGGTCGCGGAGTTCAAGAATCTCAACACAACACTCGTCGCTGTTTCGCCTCAGACAACTGAACATAACCAAAAATTGATCGCCAAGCTAAAACTGGATTTTGAAATCCTCTTCGATGAAGACAACGCTTACGCAGATTCGATCGGATTGAAACACGGATTCGCTGACGACCTAAAAGATGTCTATGGAAAATTTGGATTGAACCTGGACGACTTCAACGGGAACTCGAAATGGGAACTTCCTATCGCTTCCCGATTCGTTGTCGATCGGACAGGGATCATTCGCGCGGCTGACATCAACGCAGATTACACGCAACGTCCTGAACCGACTGAAACCGTCGAAGTTCTTCGCTCGGTCGCATCGTAATGCATTTCTGACAATCCATCGTTGACAATACCAGCCCGACGCGCAAGTTTTGATGTTGCGCGTTTAAGATGGAATTTCTTGTTTTACTTAACAAAACAAGTGAAAATTGAAAAATACGAAGCGTTGAAATACAAGCCCGACGCGCAAGCGAGGGATCGGGAAATCCTCGGAAATATCCCCTCGCTTGCGCGTCGGGCTTGTATTTGCGCAACATGAAAACGCGCAAGCGCGCAAGCGAGGGATACAGTAATCCTTGGAAATATTCCCTCGCTTGCGCGTCGGGCTTATATTTGCGCAACATCAAAACTCGCGCGTCGACTTGCCCAACACCGACGAAGTCGTGTTTGAAGCCGTTCTGTCGATGGATGATTTGACTCGTGTTGCCACAGGAGAAACGTGGAGCGATCAGAGCCCGGAACGCGAGGTCTTTGAGTTCACAACTGACGTCGAAATCAACCTGGAAGGTGGCCGGAAGCATTGGTTCTCTATCTATCAGGATTTGCAAGTCGGGCAATCAGAAACGTCCTTTGCGGAATACGACAATCCTTTCTTTTGGCTTGCGAGCACCAGTAATACGCCTCGAAAAGGGTCTTACTATTGGTCCGATGATATTGGTCCGATGATGGTTTTCTGACTTCGGGGGAGATACGCGTTTCCGGGTTCGATTACAGACCAGAGGCTTATGCCACCTTCTTTGCACGGCATTTTCGTTCCCGATCGGTAGTTTTTTAGGCTCTATGCCCCAAACAAGTGCTAAATTATCCCGATCGGTACAATTCAATGCCGATTTAGCGGACCAACCTGCAATATTCCCGATCGGTAACATCGTGAGCACATCTATCAAAACATCGGAAGACCTCGGCAAGGTCATTCGCCAACGTCGCAAGGCCGCCAAGCTGACGCAAAAGAAGGCGGCTGCGCTGGCGGGAATCGGTGTGCGATTCCTGTCGGAACTCGAACGAGGCAAACCGACGGCCCAGATTGGCAAGACCTTAAAAGTTGCACGACTGCTTGGCTTGGAGATTCAAATCAATGAGCGATGAACAGCCCAGCTCAAGTGATCAGAAACTGGCTGTCTACTTCGAAACGCAGTTGGTCGGAACGATCACTTCCGACGACGGCTTCGGCATGCAGTTTTCATACAACGATGCTTGGCGAAACAGCAAGACATCCTTCCCGATTTCAACCTCCATTCCGCTCGACGCAAGCTCGATCGAAAACGAGGTTGCCAACAACTTTTTCGTCAATCTGTTACCTGAAGAACGCGTCCGCATTCGAACTTGCAAAAAGCTCGGCATCTCGGAAGGCAATCACTTCGAACTGCTAAAACGAATCGGCGGCGATTGCGCCGGTGCGCTGACGATTGTTGACGAAGGTGCGAAACCGCCGACGCAACAGGATGAGTACGAACTGATTTCTGAAACGCAACTTGCGGCCTGGTCGGAAGGTGACCAATACGCATTTGCCGAAGTCGCCGGAAATGATGACGTGCGACTGTCGCTTGCGGGAGCACAGGACAAACTTCCGGTCAAGGTTGTCGACGGAAAACAGTTCTATCTCCCGAAAGGCAACTCTCCTTCCACACAGATCCTCAAGTTCGCGTCTCATTTTTCACACCTGCCAGAGAACGAAACCTTCACGACGATGCTGGGCCGTGCGGCGGGAGTCGAAACGGTGAATATCTCGCTTTACCAGACCAGCGAATCTCGAATCGCAGTTATTGAACGCTACGACCGAATCGCCAACGGCGAAACGTTCACTCGAATTCACCAGGAAGACTTTTGCCAGGCACTCGGCGTCCATCCGCAGCGCAAGTACCAACAGGAAGGTGGCCCTAATCTTCAGGACTGCGTTGAACTGATCAAGAACGTGTGCTCGTTGCCGATCGTGGAGCTGGAGAAACTGATCCGCTGGACGATGTTCAATTGGCTGGCCTACAACACCGATGCTCACGCGAAAAATATTTCGCTGCTGTTTGTTGACGGGCAGACCAAACTGGCTCCATTCTACGACCTCGTATGCACCAACAACTATCCGCAGCTCAGCAAGCGGCTGGCGATGAGCATCGGAGGCGAATTTATGCCAGGAGCGGTTCATCCACAGCATTTGGAGCAGTTTGCAAGCGAACTGGATATCGGTTCTTCGTACGTCAACGAGCTGGCCATTGAAACGGTGGATCGGCTGCAAGCTTCGATGAATGAAACGATCGTCGAGTTCAGAGACCTGTTCGGCGATTCGCCGATCTTGCAGCAAATTCCTGTCGTCGTTCAGAAGCGCTGCAAGCGAGCCCTAAAAGATTCCCTTTTCAATAGATGACAGGGATTTTCAGGTTAACCAAAATAGGCTCGATGGAGTTTAGTCGGAAACGACAACGATATTGCTTGAATTTGTATCGCTGTCGAAGTGCAACTCGACGCGCCCGTCCTTTAGTTGTTCCAAAACGTCGATCACGCGTTGATCAATCTGGCTGTGATCGGTGCCGTCTCGAGTCACGAACTCTTCGACCATCTGACGCAGTGCAATCGGTGATACATGTGAGTGGGGTATCTTCATCGTCAACTCTACGCGCTGGACTGCGAACCGGGAAACCGCAAAATTGAATCAGGATCGGCGGGTTCGACATCGTCAGGATGAAACAAGCCGTCCCTAAAAGCCTGTGCCAATGCCGACTGAACTTCCGATTCAGCCAGGATAACACTCGCTTTTTTCTCTGCAACAAGTGCCACCATTTCAGCACGCAACGCCAGTGCTTCAGCGCGACGCATTTCAGCACCGGCGCGGGCAACCCGCGTGTCGGCTTCAGCCTGTTCTGTTTGAAGCCTTGCTCCGATGTTTCGTCCTACGTCGATCGAAGCAACGTCAATCGACACGATCTCGTAAGCTGTATTTTCCTGAATGCCCTTTTCAAAAACTTCTTTTGAAATCAGATTCGGGGACGCCAGAGCTTCTTCATGCGAGTCCATCGAACCGACTGTCGACACAATGCCCTGTCCGACACGTGCGATGATCGTTTCTTCGGTTGCACCGCCGATCAGTTGATCCAGATCCGTTCGCACGGTAACTCGGACTCGAATTAGCAACTCGACCCCATTCTTTGCCACCGCGCTCAAGCTACGTGCCGATTCCGCCGCATTGGGATCCGGACAGTCGATCACTTTTGGAAAGATGCTGGTCTTGACGGCTTCGGAAAGGTCTCTTCCGGACAAGTCAATCGCCGCTGCTCGGTCGAAATCCAAATCAAGGCCCGCACGGTTGGCAGCGATGATCGCCAGAATCACGCGATTGACGTCGCCGCCAGCAAGATAATGTGCCTCCAACGCAGACGTACTCGAACCGCGCCCGGTCGAGATGGTAACACCTGCCTGATTCGCCATGACTTGCGAATTGACGATTGTGTATGGGCTGACATTTCGCAGGCTCATGCCGACAAGGCCACTGAGACTTACATCGGTTCCCGACGCCTTCGCCTGCAGCCATAGGCCTCCGCAGATTACGGCCAACAACACGGCGACCAGCAAAAGAACAGTCGCGCCTATTGCGAGAGTCGCCGTCGCCCAAAATGGCAATCCAAGGAATGCGAGTAGAGAATACGAAATCAACGACCACCGCCAGAATCCGTCGACGGAGCAGCAGCTCCTTCACGGGACGGCTGACTCTCACGCACAATTTTTCTTTTCATTCGTACAAGCTTGTCACTGGCAGATTTTTTGATTTGCGTCATCGATTCCGGCATCGCGATAATCGCCTTCAAGTCTTGCTCCGCCTCTTTTGGTTTGTCGATAGCCGTAAAAGCCAACGCTCGGTTAAACATGGCCATCGCTACCACATCGCGGGGTGTCTCAGACGAATCGATGACTTTCGAATAGAGCGTTACCGCTTTGCCGGATTCGTTTTTCTTTGCCAACGCCATCCCTTGCTCAACGAGCGCCAAGACTCTTCCTCTGGCCGTAAAACGATCAGTAAATCGCTTAATAAAATTCATCGCTCATCCCCACTTCCAGCTAATTGAAACGAATTGTTCGAGTGCCAGTAACGGACTCGACATCGTTTGCGCGTTACTTCTCAAACCCGCAAATGCGATTGCCAAAAAAGAGCCGGCAATCAATGCAATGCTCAGCCTCACAATTGGCTGGCTATACAAAAAAAGCAAAAAAGCACGTAGAAGGACCCGGACCGGCGTCCGAAAAAGAAACAGACAGCATTTGCCTGCTGTGTCCGCGAGTTGAGATCTTAGCAGTTGTTCGAACCCAATATCGCTCAAAGTCACAAATGTTTCACTTTGATCTGCACTTTAAGTTACCCTCACGCCATTGACTCATCGTCGTGCTGAGATAGACTTCGCATCGAAGCTCACCACGGCGCTGGTTCTCGCCGACTCAACTCTCTTCACTCACACGCTTCGAATTCTCTGTTTACTGGCTGTTCGCATCTCTGACCGCCAAACGACCGAAACCAGCAAGACGACGCCTCTCATGCAGCTCTCCAGGCGATTGCTTGCGAGTCAATGCTGACAACCATTCTCACGAACAAGGCTGACTGAATGACTCTTGGAACAGCTTTTGCGAGCACCCCCTGCTACGTTTTGAAAAACGGGAGCCAACCAATTTCGGCAACGACACACCCAGACAACAAAAAATGCACTTGTGTGTATGGGTTTTCGGACAAACCAGTCTATGACCAATTCATTAAGAACGCTGATGAATTGCTAACGCCATATCCGCTTGTCATCGGGTACCTCTCAAATCAAATCGAAGCCTCGGAATCTGCAGACGATGACCTGCTACTTGTGATCCTCGATGCACGCGGGGCAAAACAGCCCGTATTGGCCGCTGCGACGATGGAGACTGTCTTGGCAGCGAAGAAAAACAAAGAAGAGCAAGTTTCAGTTGAATTCGAATTGACCTTCGATCCCGGAACGAACAGTTACCGACTTGGATAACGCGAACGACTCAACATTTACTACCACAGAATTTTGGAGTGATACCATGGGCGACAAAGGTGGAAGCAAAGACAAGGGTAAAAAAGAAAAGCAAAAGAAGGCAAAGCTGAGCCCGAAGGAAAAAAGGAAAGCTCAGAAAGAGAAGAAAAACAAATCGTCAGGCAGCCCAGGAATGCCTTGATCATTCCTGAACGATGAACGTCAAGGCTCGAACTTTATTCGGAATGCGTAAGCGGACTGTTCGCGTCTTTGCCGTACATCCATCGGCATATTTGTCGTTGCCGACTTGGGGAACCGAAGCCGGTCCCCAAAACACAAAATGCCGAACTTGGCATCGCGAAATCATTCAGGACATTTGTAACGACTACGGATCGAATCCTAGGTCAGCTTCATAGCGAAGGTCGTCTTGGGCGAGAAGTTGCCCAACGAACAGAGCGAAGCAAAACGCAATCAATGGCAAGAGTCGTTTGATCACATTTAACGCTGACCCCGGATTCGAAGTTGGACTATTCGGTTTCGACATGGCCATTTTCGGGGGTGTCGATTCAACTTTACCCGGCGTCGAAATCCTCGACGGTGGCAACAATGTACTCTGGTCCGCTGGCCCAACAGTCATCGACAGCACAACAGTCACTTCGTTCGACTCGGGTGGCGTCTTTGCTGACTCGTTGACGATCGCAATTGATTTAACACGTCTTGGTGGTGCCTCTGACAACTTCGGCATCGACAACGTCCATTTTTCTCAACGTGTAAGTTCAGTTCCAGAACCCGTTGGAGCATGTGTCATTCTCGTTGCAATGCTTGGCTTGTGTGGCAGACGCAACCGACGCTAGTAGCTCGAACAAAAAGAACGGCCCTGAGAAACGTTCTCAGGGCCGCGTTTTCGTCACTGCGATTAAGCGAGAGACTTGACAAATTCCATCACGACCGAGTAGTCAAAACCGTTGGCTTCTCGGGCGACGTCAACCATCTTCATTACGATTGCCATGTCCAGCAAACCGAATGAGTATGGAATCTTTCGTCCCTTGAGCCGCTTCAACTTTTTCCCCTGCGCAACACGCTTGTCCAACTTCTTCTTCGAAGTCATCCAGCGTTGCTTCGCTGACTCAAGCTTTTCAAAAAGCTTCATCAGTTTCAGCTGTGCCGAGTACGCGGCTGGTCGACCGACCGCAACTTCGTCGTTCTTACAGTCACGCTCGAGCAGACGAAACGCTTTGTCTGTCGCTTCATAACGCGATTTTAGCCGGTTGTGCTTCCACGAAGCGAACTTGCGAAGAACCACAATCCAGCCAGTCAACATTGCAAAAATCAATGCCATTTGGAGTCCCTTTCTGGATTCAGGTTTTAATTCAAGCGCTCGACACAGGCGCAGTTCCAGCACAGAAGCATTGAAAACTGAACTTGCGATCGAGCTGACTCTAAGCAACTCGGCGTCATAATCAGCCCGGGCTGACTACGATAGATAGCACTTCCTGTGCGCTGGCTTTCAATGAATTGAAAGCTTGTGAATTAGAAATTCACTCTCACCTTGGATAGATAGAACCGATTGCATCAGTTTGGTTCGCGTGATGAGAAACATTTTTAGACAGAACACAACAAAGAGATTCTGCAACCGTATCAACGGAGCTCAAAAAAAGGGACATCCGTGTCCCATCAAATTGTACATCACTCAACTAGCTTCGCCGACGAAGCTCAAATCCATTGTCCATTGTGAAGATCGAATCAGGATTAAATTCAGCGAAAAACGAATCGACTTCACCGTTCTCGCCTTCCAGATCGATGAAGCAAACTTCCATTTCTTCGTCGATCAGATCATCGATCGAGTCACCCTCAGCAACGTCACCCAACTCAGATGACTCGTCAACCGGATCAACGACAACCAAGTCCTCGACTGGTTCCGTGTCATCGGTCGTCTCAACTTCATCGACTGAATCAACTGCTGGGCTGGCTTCCGTTTCGGTCAGCGAAAGAGTCAATTCATAAGTTGCCGGAATGTCGTTGATTGAGTCAACTCGGACTTGATACGAATCACCCTCAACGATATCGAAGAGCACCCCAACGTCATCGTTGGTTGTCCCTTCAACAACTGGTGTGCTGCCGGAACCCAAGACTTCGACAGATGCATCTGCTGCGGTGTCTTGGCTCTCTGCTGCCAACTCAAGCTCTGTCGTTGCATCGACAACTTCATCGACAACAACTTCATCAACAGGCTGGTCGACTACAACTTCCGGCTCAGCCTCGACAACGTCCGCTTCCAAATTCATATCGAGCTGGTACGAACCGGTTTGATTTTCACCAGCACTGACCGCGAGAAAATACTGCCCGTCGCATTCAACGTCGAACGAAATCCCAACGGTTTCGTTGGTGATTCCGCGAGTGATCGCTTCGCCAGCGCCGTCGAACACCTGAACCTGCAGTTCTGTTGCGTTTTCAGCATTCAGTTCAGCCAACCCAAGCGAAATTTTCCCATTTGAATCTGCTGTGAAGCGGAACGTATCGATATCGCCTGCCAGTTCCAATTCGCCACCCAACTCAGACGCACCGTCATTGAACAGAATCTCCGTCGAATCTTCACCGATTGAATCGGCATGAAGATCAACTGGCTCAGCGATTTCATTGTGCTCGACCGTAACCTGGAAGAGACCTTCACCGCCGTCTTCCGAAGAAACATCCAACTGATATGTTTCGCCTGCTTCGGCTTCGAATGAAAGCATCTGGAAACCAGAGAGCTCTTCCGCCATCGTCGAAGCAACGACGCCGCCGTTTGAATTCGTCACATCCATACGCGTTTCAGAGTCACCGAACGAAGATGCAACAACGATGTCAATCATGCCGGCTTCCGATGGTGTGATCGTGAAAGACTGGCTGGGATTTTCGGCATCGATTGAGCCAAAGAATCCATCGGTCCCATCAACAGGATCACCGAGGTCATGAGCAGGAGACTCAACATCCACTTCGACCTCAACTTCATCCTCCGTCCCAGTCTCAACTTCAGCGTCCGCTTCGACAACCGGCTGAAGATCAGCTTCATCTCCGTCAATCACATCAACAGGAATTTCGGTCGAATCGAGATCAAGCACTTCCGCTTGATCCTCAACATCAGATTGAACTTCAATTTCTGCGACCTGACACATTTCCGGTTCTGAAATTTCGGTCGGCGCCAGTTCGATGACCGCAAAGTCCGCTGCCAAAAGTCGACGATCTTCCAACCGCTGAACCCGAAAACCTCTTTTCAAATTCCTTCTTTTCATTTTCCCACAGCCTTTTGGCCGCTCCCTAACATGGTGAGTAAAACACAGCCATGAGGTAAGGCAACCAACATGCCAAGGAGCTAAAGGAACCCGTTTGAATCGGAAATTCGCGTGTTAAAACGTAACAGCAAGCATATTGTCGACGACGCGAAATGTAAAAACGACACGCTTGCGAGGAGGTATTACGTGCTGCAAAGGCAAAAACTCACTTCGCTTTCGATTCGGGTATCATTTGGAATACGCCAAACAGAAACAAGGAATCCAATGAGATATTCTGCCCTTTGCTTTTTAATCGTCTGCTTAGCTTTCACAACGAAAGACTCGGTTGCTGAGGACGCGGCTGTTGGAAGCCCAAACATCGTCTTCATCTTCAGCGACGATCATGCTCAACACGCAATCGGGGCCTACGGCGGGATTTTGAAAGAAGTCAATCCGACGCCCAACATCGACGCGCTCGCTCGCCGAGGACTGATGTTTCAAAACAGCTTCTGCACCAACTCAATTTGCGGGCCGAGTCGTGCTGTGATCTTGACGGGATTGCACAGCCACAAAAATGGCTTCATGACCAACCGTGATGATTTCGACGGATCGCAGACCACGTTTCCAAAACTGCTACGCAAAAGCGGTTACCAAACGGCAGTCATCGGAAAGTGGCATCTCAAGAGCGAACCGCAAGGTTTCGACTACTGGGACGTACTTCGCGGGCAAGGTGACTACTACAATCCGGTCTTTCTTTCGGCCAAAGGAAAGGAAACTGTCGAAGGTCACTGCACCGATGTAGTGACCGACAAAGCGATCGATTGGCTTTCGAAATCGCGGGACAACGGAAAGCCATTCATGCTGATGTGCCAACACAAGGCTCCACATCGAACGTGGATGCCGGCAATTCGACATCTCGATCTTTATGCCGACAAAGATCTGCCAGAACCTGACACGCTTTTCGACAAATGGGAAGACAACGCTCCAGGTGCCAAACATCAAGAAATGGAAATTGATCGGCATATGCACATGAACTACGACTTGCATTTGCCATTGCCAGAAGGCTTTGACCCGAAAACGGCTCCACCGAGTCTGTCGAAAGCCGCGTTCCGGAATATGAACAAGTTCACCGACGCTCAACGAAAACTTTGGGATGCGAAATGGAAAAGCCGCAACGATTCGTTTGCCAACGCCGACCTTACAGGACAAGACTTGGTCCGCTGGAAGTATCAACGTTACGTCAAGAACTACCTTCGCTGCATCAAAGGAGTCGACGAATCGGTTGGCCGAATCGTAGAATGGCTGGATGAGAACAACCTGAGCGAAAACACGATTGTGATTTACGCATCAGACCAGGGCTTTTATCTGGGTGATCACGGTTGGTATGACAAACGTTGGATGTACGACGAATCAATGAAGATGCCTTTGATCGTCTCATGGCCCGGAGTCACAAAGCCCGGATCTGTTTCGAATGATCTGGTTCAAAACCTAGACTATGCTCAAACGTTTCTGGAGATCGCGAACTCGGAAGCTCCCGAATCGATGCAAGGTCGTTCTTTGGTTTCACTACTCAAAGGAGAAACACCAGAGGACTGGCGCGATAGCGTTTACTATCACTACCACGAATATCCCGGAGCTCACTCCGTACCGAAACACTGCGGCGTTCGCACGAAAGACTTGAAGCTGATTCAATTTTACGAGTTTGGCGAGTGGGAGTTTTACGATTTGAATTCGGATCCGGACGAGCAAAACAATATCTATACCGATCCAAAGTACGCAGATCGAATAGCGGCGATGAAAGTAGAGTTAAACCGGCTTCGGAATCACTACGAAGACGATTCGGACTTCAGCGAGAAGCCCGAATCATGGCAGAAAGAAAAGCGAGCAGATCAGTAGCAAGTAGCGGGCTGCGGCAACTCTATTTCTGCAAATACACCCAAACATGACCCGTCATTGTACTATTGCTGAAGAGCTTTTCTTTCTCCTGCAACGCCATCATTTTCTCGCTAAGCTCCTCCGTTTCTTCTTCAACTTTCTCTCTCAATTCAGTGGCCGCATCCTCGTTTCTGGTTCCTTGAATTTCCTTCATTTCCTTCATTTCCTTTTCGTACTTTTCGTAGATCTTTTGCATCTCCGCTTGAATGGGCTGCATTTCCGCTTCGTATTCTTTCCTCAAACGAGCGGCTTTTTCCGCAGATAAACCCGGAACCTTTCTTTCGATCGTCGTTGCATCTCCGGCGATCAAATCCAATTTTCCATCGCGATTGAAATCCGTCACGCAAACACGAACGCCGTGACATGGCTTGAGTTCTGTGTCGTCATCGACCGATTGCGACCAGCCACCATCACCTTCAATCAGACACTCGAAATCAGCCCACTTTGGTTTGGTTGCAGATCCTTCATTGGTAGAAAGATAAATGCTTCCCGATGAGCTACCTGAAAGGAGATCCAGATCTCCATCACCGTCCCAATCAACGAGGTGAGGACCGCTGTGTTGGTCAGGCAATTTAACATCCAACAATTTCGGCTTGTCCGCAAAGACTGGTGCGGACGCGGAACTTTTCGCTGAATTTAGATGCAAGTAAAACTTGCTGCCGAATTCTCCGACGACGAGGTCTAGGTCACCATCGCCGTCGTAGTCAGCTGCGAATTGAGCGGTGCAAATGTTTGCGAACTCAATATTGTCGGTATCGTAATTTTCGAGCCGTTCGCGTGACAGTGGAACGTTGGTCAGCGGTTTCTCTTCTGCAGTGAGAACAGGTTTTGCTTCCGAGAAGCTGCCATCTTCGTTTCCGGCAAGGACATAGATGTAGCCGGCTTGAGCATTTCCCTCAGGGCAATCGGGATCATCAGACCAATAACAACCTGAAAGAATGTCTGTTATGCCATCGCCAGTGAAGTCCACAAACTGTGGAGTTGAACTGGTACATCAGGACACGCCTGGCACTTCAGCAGGATCATCTCCGGAGTTAATCCATTCTCCTGCGGCGTACTTCGGAGTTTCACCGGGGCTTGAAAGGTTTCGATACCATTTCATCTTCCCTTCGTTGAACTGGCCAACGATCAAATCTTCGGATCCATCTTTGTCAAAATCGAAAAGCGTTGGGCAAGCATACCCGGGCTCTTCGACATCAATTTTCTCTCCTGCTGCCATAACCAACATCGCTGGCTCAAACTCGAAACTTGAAGGTTGCGTTTTCGGAACGAGTCGCTTGGCCAGATCCGAATCAGCAGGGGAAGCCCCATCCCGGCTTGACTCCATTTTCACGTCGCTACAACCAAGCAGCAACAATGCCGGAAACACAAAACAACACCACTTGATTCGTCTCAAAAAACACGTTGACATTTTGGTTTCCTTGCTGTGCAGCGTTACGTCTTAAATTTAGAGTTGCTTGTCAAAGTAGCACGTCTCTCCGAGACGTTAACAATCGTCTCGGAGAGTTGAGCTGCTTAGTTTACAATCCATCGTTCACCAGAGAGTCAAAAAAATTGTATGAATTACAAACCATCGCCTCGAATTCTTCAAAATTTCGACCGAACGAACTCAACTTAACGCTCATTTTCAGTCGCCGTGCAAATTGTTGTTTCTGACCCAGTCGCAAACATGCAGATGATCACGAGGATTAGTTTCAGCACGGCGGAGCCCAAAGCTCTGGCAAACTCCGCATAAAACCGTGATTTATTGGGTTTTGAATCCGTTTTGCTAGCGGAACATCTCTAGGGTTGGTCGCCGTAAAAATCTACTATTCGCGGTCCTCTCCCGTCCGCCTCAATTGCCCAGTTCACTGCTGATTCGTGTCTCTCTATCGACCCCAACTATATAAGCGCACATCGCGCTCGAACGAAGGTTCGTCGCTCGCGCGCGGAGTATGGGCAACAGTAAAACTGAGCGTGTTCCTTGCGGTCGTTGGAGTTGCCGGATGGCTCTTTTTTCATGACCAAGTTAAATCGAAACTCTGTTCAACACTCCAAGGAAAATGCAACTGTTTGCTCGACGGTACCGGAATCGAAAGTACGATCGGAAACGCTCAGTTCTTCGACCAGCAAGGCATGTTGCTTTCGAACTTGCAAGTTCAGGCTCCCAACGTTTCGTTGACGGCGTACGAAACGTTTCTTGCGATGAGCTCCAACACGACTGACCTTGTTACCGGCAACTGCGACGTCGACGGAATCGAAATGCGACGAGTTCTATTTGAGATCGTCCGTTCTCCAGACGAATCCTTTGACCTGACATCGTTGACAAAGCTTATCGAAGCAATTGAAAACGCAACGAAGGGAACACGAAAACGATTGATTCCAGTTGCCATCATTGATTCACGAATTCACGTAATCGACCAGGCGACAGGCTTTGAGAAAACAATCTCTGACATCAATCTAAAATTGATTCCGATGGAGCATCAGGGCCGCAACATTTTGAAAGTCACTGCTTCGGCCGCGACCACCGAAGTGCAACACGTTGAACTGACAGGATACGTTGACCCTGAAACGGGCCAGTGGAGCAGCAATCTGACGCTCGACGGCGCCACCGTGAGCAGTGACCTTTTCGCGATCCTGCCAAGAAACATTCAGCAACAATTGAGCTCCATCGAATCAGTGTCGAGTCGAGTCGACGGTTCGGTGCATGGAAAGGGCAACTGGAAAACGAACGAGCTAAACTGGTTTGAAGGGCAAGGCATTGTCAGTCAATTGAACGTAGAGCATCATCGACTGCCAGCGGCGATTCGAAATGGATTCGCAAAATTTCAGTTCAATCCAAAAGGAACTACGGTTCAAGAGATCACAGGATTGTTGGGATCTTCTCCGTTCAAAGCACACTACCAACAAACAAAATTGCTCAATCCGACTGCTTGGCGGCTCAACGGAAAGCTGGACAAATTTCACTTTGATGGCTCAGAAAAAATATTGAACGCGATGCCGCCCGCCACCAAGCGACTGGCAAACGATTTCCAGCCTCGTGGAAATTTTGATTGTCAGTTCGATGTTCACTTCGATGGAAAACGGATCAGGAAATCAGCCGACATTCAGATCAGCGATTTCGAATTCAACTTTAACAAGTTCCCTTATCCGGTTGCGGATTGCTTTGGCGAAGCGCGATGGATCGATGACCAAATCACTTACGAACTGTACAAACGATCCCGCGACCAAGAATTGTCCGCAAAAGGATTCGTCAACAATCCTGGCCCCAACGCAACCTGGAAATGCATTCTTAAAACGGAACGCGGACAGCTGCGATTCGACGATACGCTGCAGACTGCGATCGATGCAAATCCACCGTTGGCGAAAACCGTTCGAGCATTCAATGCTCATGGCTGGGTTGCTGGAACGGGAACGCTAGAGAAGTTCGTTGCAGGCGGTGAAGTTCGAAAGACATTCGACATTGATTTGATCGACCTGACGATGCAGCATGAGCGATTTCCATATTTCATCAACAGCGTAAACGGCAAAATTCGCTCCGTCGACAGATCATTTCGATTCGAGCAGATAACCGGCAGCAACGGCAGCGGAAAAATCCTCTGCAATGGAACGTGGAATCCTCGAGACGGACTCAACGCACGCTACGTCTGCAACAACATTCAACTCGACGAACGTCTCAGGAAAGCACTTCGCCCTGAATTGAAAGAAGTCTGGGACGGGTTTCGACCTCGCGGAACTGCCACGATGACAACGGTCGACATGACGCTTCCAATCGGCGCAGATGACTGCAACGTCGTCGTCAATGCGACACTCAACGGTGAAAAGGACGGCGTTCGACACAGTGACCTTTCTATCTATCCGACTTGGTTCCCCTACGAGCTGAATGATCTGGCGGGAACGTTGATTGTTGGCGACGGGAAAGTTCAGCTGCGTGATTTCCGAGGTCGTCATGGACAAAACACCGTGGTCACGTGCAATGGTGACGGCGCGTATTCTCCTGATGGCTGGGACGTGCGATTGTCCAATTTGCTGACGCAGTCACTTCGTGCGGACGAACCGCTGATGCGAGCGTTGCCAGATTCACTCGCGCAAACGATTCAGTACATGAAGTTCGATGGGCTACTGAACGTTCATGGGACGATGACGCTGGCGGGACAATATCGAAAGCCAGTACCATTGCTGGTCAACCAGATTCGTCGCCTACCTTTGAATCAAGTTCCAGAATCGTACGTGCAGCAAGCTTCTTTCACGCGACAAGCCCCAACCGTTCAGCCTCTGCAACGCGGATCAAACACTCCCGACGTTTCAATGGGATGGGATTTGCAATTGAACATGAATCAAGCAGAAATGTTCCTTGGCATTCCAGTCAAAAACGTGTTCGGCGATTTCAAACTGATCGGGCAATACGATGGAGAGAACGTTGAATGCCGCGGAAGTGTGGATCTCGATTCACTGACGATCTATGATGCCCAAATCACGAATATTCGTGGCCCTGTCTGGTTCGACAACGTTCAGGCGCTGGCAGGCGGAATGATCAACCAGCTTTCAACGGGTCAATCTCCAACGCCATCGATAACAGGTGAAATGTTTGGCGGTGTTGTCAGACTTGACGCCGCAATCAGCTCCGATCAGGAAGGGCGATTCGTCATCCAAACGACGTTGGCCGATGGAAACCTGAAACAGCTCGCCCAAGAGTTTTCTCCTCAACTGGAAAACGTTCAAGGAAGAACAATTGCCGGATTGACAATGCAGGGCGACGCCAGAGGATCTCACACGTGTCGAGGAAATGGTCAGATCCATCTTCGGGATGCGAAAATTTATGAGCTACCGCCAGTGATGCGATTGCTCAAGATGCTCCATGTAAAAAGAGTTGATGACACCGCGTTCGATAGTGGCGACATTTTCTTCTCCGTCAATGGCGAAGACGTTGACATCAACCGAATGGAGTTTAACGGAGACGCCATCTCATTGATCGGGAACGGACGGCTCAACATGAATCAGGATCTTGATCTCGATTTCTACTCCGTCGTGGGACGAAACCGAATCAACATTCCATTGATCAGCGAACTTTATCGACGCAGCAGTCAGAAGTTCATGTGGATCAACGTGGGCGGCACATTCACCAATCCACAAATCAAACGAGAAATCATGCCCGAGCTAAACGATTCGATTCGACAACTTTTTCAACAATCCGAGGCCCAATAGTTGGATCGACCGAGCGAAAACTCGGGAATCAATAACTGACACAGAACTCCTTCCGTTGCGATGTGTCACTCATTAGAATTTAGAAACAAACCACACCCAGTTCAAACTTGACCATGTTTTCAATGACATGGACGGCTTTGAAAACAATAAGTTGCTTAGAAAGGAACGCGTGGAAAAGGATTTCGACGTACCACTGAAATTGCGAATGATGGGTCAGGCAACCGCACTGATTCTTCCGCGAGCCATTAGTTGCTTGGACACAAAGATCGTTCACTACGATCGCAGCGCTGACCCTGCGCGACCCGAGTACAACGAACACATGGTGTTTTCGTTTTGGCATGAGTTCATTGGAGTCATCCTGCCTCGATGGGGACATACTCCGTTGAGCATTCTTGCGTCGCAGCATCGCGACGGCGAATGGGTTAGCCAAACAGCTCTGGCGTTGGGCTTGCGAATTGTTCGAGGCAGTTCGACGCGTGGCGGAGCGTCTGCGATTCGTCAGCTAAAGAAACATTGCCAGGAAACCAGCTTGGCGATCACGCCCGATGGTCCGCGTGGTCCAAGACGCAAAATGGCGATTGGCCCGATCTTCATGGCGTCGCGGTTGGGTATGCCGTTTGTTCCGCTCGGGATTGGCGTCAACGATGCATGGAGACTCAAGACATGGGACTCGTTCGCGATCCCCAAACCACTCTCACGAGTGCGGATTATCTTTGGGCCAAAAATTGATGTGCCCCGAAAAGCAAAACGTGATGAACTTGAATCGATTCGCCAATCAACTGAAGACTTGATGAACGATCTGAGCGATGAAGCCGAATCGTGGGCGTGCTCGGGGCAGAAAATGATCGGCGAGCAACCGTTCACTCGAGTGCGTAGAAGCAAAGTGATCTTCGAATCCAAGCCTGTCCGCGAAAAAGTGCAGCCTGAGCTACGAGTCATTTCCAGCGATGTTGCGTAGCGTGATTGCGGGGGTCGGCTACTTCGGCAACGTCACGATCTTTTTTGAACGATCGCCTGTAATCGGATGCGACTGGCCAAATTCGAACAACTCTGCCGAATCCAACAGCTCGTTGTCTCGCAGCCACTGAATCGCGATCGATTTCTGAACTCGACCTTGCGGATAGATCGGCGCTCCCAGTGAATCCAGCGACCAACGATCGAGCGAAAATTGCTTGCTTCCAAAACGTGTTTCTGATTCAACAAGATACTTGCGAATCGACTCCTCTAGGCGGTCACCAGACGAATCGGAAACGAAGACTTCGACACGTGAATTGCTTGGTGAATAGAGTCCCCAAGCGAGCCAATGATCCCACAGCTGCACGGGGCGAAGTAGAGGCCCAGCCAGAACAACGACCGCGAAAACCATCGCGAACTTTTTGACAATGGTTGATTCTTGCTCCACCAGACCAACCGTCGGACGCGGCAACAAGAATATCCAAACAACTAACAAAATGGAGAGGCCGTTCCATATCACCACCGGCCAACGATGTTCCAACCCCAGCGGCGAAAGAACCAACATCAGCACCACATGCAATAGAATCGCAAACCAGGCAGTCAGCTTTTTGGTCTTGCGAATCATCAGCCCAATCGCGATCAGCAGTTCACCAACCGGGAACAGCAACGTCAACCTCGACTTCGCCAACTCGGAAATTGAATCCGATTGGCCAAACCACGAAAGAACAACTTCGAGAAATTCCTGTCCGGTAGAATGGATGAACTGATAGTCAAACTTTCCAATCGCCGAATAAAGGTAGATTGAAATCAGAACTCGTGCGATCCACGTTTTCGCTTCATTGATCGGCAAGCATACCAACAACACTGCGACGATGAAGGTTTGCCAAGCCCAAGGTTGTAAGCAATGTTGATTGCAACAAAACAATACTGAAAGCGAAATCGCGACTCCACCCGCACACCAACGATACCGCTTGATCCCCAACACCAACGCCAGCAATGCCACCATCAGCAATAAAGTTGCCGCACAGTGCACTGTTATCAGCGGTCCAGCACCCAAAGTCTCGAACAATGGAGCTCGCGGGAACGCTGTGAATCCAGGCAGCCACAACTTCCACGTAAAACCCAACAGCGCAATACAAAAGCCTGCCCAAACTCGAATGCAGACCTGATCGGCGTCGATTGTAGAATTCTGCTTTTCCATTCAGGCCTGTTCATTTTTCTGTATCGAGTGTTGAGCTAATTGAGCCAACGCGTATTCGAATTCCGGTCCGATACTGGCTTCGACTTCGACAGCCTGTCCATTGATCGGGTGTAAAAAACAAAGCCGTTTGGCCACCAGCAACAGCCGACTAACGCCGAACTGTTCTCGGAAAAGACGATTGTGTCTCCGGTCTCCGTAAGTCGTATCTCCAACGATCGGATGAGCCATGTGATTGAAGTGCCGTCGGAGTTGATGTTTACGACCGGTCAAAGGTTTGGCTTCGATCAATGAATATCGACTCTCAGGATACTTACCAGCCGAAAACGGAACCGTCCAAGAATCCAAAGATACGAATTCAGTGACCGCGTCCTGGGCGGGTTTGTCTTTTCGAGCCTTCCGATCGGTAGCTTGATCCTGCTTCTCAATCAAAGGTTCGTCCCACCGCTTTGACTCGGGAGTCTTGCCGCGAACGATCGCGAGGTAGGACTTCGAAACAGTTCGATCAGCGAACTGACTGGAAAGTTCCCGAGCACATTCTTTGTTTAATGCGAACAGTAAAACGCCAGAGGTTGGTCGGTCAATGCGGTGAACCGGAAAGACCAGCTTGCCGATTTGATCGCGAAGCATCTGCAACGCAAACTCTTGAGCGTGCACGTCGACTCGGCTTCGATGGACCAGAAGTCCGGCTGGTTTATTGATCGCGACAAGGTGATCGTCCTGAAGAAGAATTTGGAGCGCTTCCATCGGTAGCGTTCAATCCTTTACCGCAGGCAGAAAAACATCGAGTCGAGCTTTGAGCAATTCCGCCCATTTCTTGTAACCTTGTTCGTTCAAATGCAATTTGTCATCCACGAAGTATTCCGACTTCGGAGCCCCGTCGGCATTAAGGTAATGTTCTGCCGTTGTGATGAACGAAGTGTTGTTGGACGTCAACGCGATCTCTCGAAGCGTCGCGTTGATCGCGCGAGTCTGTTCCCAAACAGCAAACCGAGATTCCGTTGGCGTAATTTCGACAATGAAGATCGGGGCATCTGGAAGGTGAGCTTTCGAAACGCGAATTATTTCGCGAACGGCGCAGGCGACTTCTTCCGGCGACGAATCGTTACCTTTCCCTTGCACGTCGTTGGCCGCAAAAAGCATAAGCGACCGGTACTGATGCGGCTTAAACATTCGTTCGGCGAACAAAACCATATCGACATACTTCGCCCCACCGTACCCTCGATTGATCGCAGGGTAGGGCACCATGTCCGCGTTCATCGTTTCCCAGCGCCGAAAACTGCTGCTGCCGAAAAACAAAAGCGAACCTTCAGGCCAAGCACCTTCGTCGACGTTCCGCTGTTCCAGCTTTTGAATATGCGACTCCCATTTCTCTTCACCGGATTCGCGATACTTCTCCAGCAATGAATCGAGAGTCACTACGGAATCACCAGCCTGTGATTCAACAACGTCTGTTCGCTGCGCCGCCTTCTCAACCGATTGCTGAGCCACGAGTTCGCAGTGGAACAGAAAAACAAACGCCAAAGCCGCGACCATTTGGCTGCATGCTTTAGCGCTGTTGAATTTTCGAGATCGAATACTCACTACGAAAGACCGTTAAGGTGTTTGATGCTTTGGGCCATGCTCCAAAGCGGACCAGGTGATCGATCTTGCTCGACGTGACACTGTTCAGCACCGACTTCTTCAGCAACTTTCATGATCTCTGCCATGTCGATCGAACCATCACCACACTCTTCATAGGCATCTGGAGGAACAGCACCTTCGTCAAAGTTGACGGCAACGTTCTCCTTCAGATCCTTCAAGTGAACCTGCGTGATTCGACCGTCAAGTTTACGTAGCGTTTCAACCGGATCCCAACCACCAAGCTTGGCCCAGAAAACGTCCAATTCGAACTTGCACTTATCGTTGTCAAATTCGTTCATCAGAATATCAAAGCCAGTCGTCTCGCCATCAACCGGCTTGAATTCGAACGAGTGGTTGTGGTAGCAAAGCTTGATGCCGGCGTCGTTACACATCTCGCCGAACGCGTTTGCTTTGGCAGCTGTCTTTTTCACATGCTCAACCGTTTCGCGATGCCCTTTACCGATGTAGCCGAACACAAGATGCTCCAAGCCCCATTCCTTCGCCGTAGCGACGATCGTTTTCAGTTCCGGGAAGTCACCTTTGTTGCCAAGGACACTGTTCCATTCGACGAACGCCGATGTCACTTTCATGCCCAAGTCTCGGGCGTCTTTGACGAGGCTATCTGCTCCGACGACTCGTCCGAGTTCAACCTGCTTGTATCCAGCATCCGCAACGGCCTTGAGTGTGCCTTTCTGGTCTTCTTCAAGTTGATTGCGAACGGTCCAAAGTTGGAGGCCGAGCGTATCGAGATACTTTGACTTGGGAGCTTTTTTATGCATCGCTTGAAGGTTTCCGGAAAGAGTAAGTGACAGGGTTGCTGCGGCTGTTGTGCCGGCGATAAATTTTCTGCGATTCACTTCGAAGGCCTCGGGTTGGATTGCTGAGTCGTTGGTTGTTGTTCCGTTCGTCATTGTATCAACGGGACCAGTTCCGGTCGAGGATTTAACATCCCCCTCAGGCTGCTATCCATCCTTCTTAACCCCAGCCTTTTTCACAACCTCTTCCGGCGACAGCAATCTTCCGCTTGGTGACATGAATATCAGCTCAGAGGCGGACGAATCTTCTACGTTAGCCTCAAACTTTCCCAACAATCCATCGAGATCCACCATGCAGCCGCTGGCTGCGCGAATGTGCTTCACAAGCTTGACTAATTCTTCTTCACTCATCTTTATTCGCCCGATTTGGTGCTTGTCGGATCGCCGGTTTCGGCTAACCTAAGGACAGGGATTTGATGCCGCTTGCAGCCTTTATCTGCTAAAGAGCACTTCGACGCCAGCCATGCAATTCGTTTGCGGCCCGTGTTGTTGATCTTGCCAAACACTACGGCATTAACTCCTGTTTCTATATAGGAGTTACGGAATGTCTACAGTGTCAAAAACCCAACCCAAACAATCCACGCAACCTGGCCTTTCTACCACCGCCATCCACGCTGGTGAAGCACGTCAAAAAGCGCTCGATTCGATCACCGATCCGATCGTGATGGCTTCCACGTTTACGTTTGAGAACACTCAGTCGATCATCGACTACGTTGAGCAAAAACAGGAACGGGGCGAGTACGGTCGCTACGGTGTGCCTGGCGAACGAGTCGTCGAAAAGAAACTTGCGGCACTCGAAGGAGCCGAAGAAGGCGTCCTATTCAGCACCGGCATGGCAGCCTTCGTCGGATTGCTCAACGCGAAACTTTCCAGCGGTGACGAGATCGTATTTTTCGACGAGTGTTACCATCGCTCGCGAGACTACTGTCGTACTTACCTTTCTCGTTTCGGCGTTGTCACTCGGGAAGTGAAGACCGGCGACTACGATGCGATGGAAGCCGCTATCAACTCGAACACGAAATTGTTGGTCAGCGAATCGCCAACCAATCCGCACTTGAGCATCGTCGATCTTGAACGATTTGCTGCGATTGGAAAAGCTCACAACGTTGAAACGATCATCGACGCGACGCTGGCGACGCCTTACAACCTTCAACCGATTTCCTACGGTGTCGACTACGTCATGCACAGCGCGACAAAGTATCTTGGCGGCCACAATGATTTGCTTGCGGGCGTCGTGCTTGGTTCGAAAGAACAGCTTGCCGATGTTGTTAAGCTTCGCGGCATCATGGGATCGATCAATTCACCCCATAACTGCTACTTGCTGGCACGCGGTTTGAAGACGTTTGAGCTTCGCATGCAGCGACACAATGAAAATGGTTTGGCGATCGCCCGATTCCTAGAGAATCACCCGCGTGTTGAGCGAGTCTTCTATCCGGGACTCGAATCGCATCCGTACTATGAAACCGCTCGTTCGCAGATGCGTGGTTATGGAGGATTGGTGACGTTCGAAGTCAAAGACGCAGATTGGAAGGAAACCTCGGCCATCGTTGACGCGGCAGGCCTTTGCCGAATCGCACCGAGCCTTGGCGGAGTCGAATCGCTGATCGAGCAGCCGCTTGTGATGAGCTACTGGGAGCGAACTCCAGAACAGCGAGTTGAGTTTGGAATCACCGACAACATGATTCGCTTGGCCTTGGGGATCGAGAACACGGAAGACATCATTGCTGACCTGAGCCAGTGTTTGGATACATAGTCTTTGGAGTAACCAAGTCTCCTTGAGTTCCGATCCTCATCGAAAACGTTTTTCACGGACTCCTGTTCCAGTTTCACGACGTCACCGCGAAATCACATGTTCCTGTGTTTTGTTGGCTTAGAAGCAAGCCGTTGAGTTGAACTCACATTTGCCGCACAGAAGTTGTTTGAAGCGGCACGCTATCGATTGCAATAATGAGCATCTTTCTACCCTTTGGTTTGGGTTGGAACATTGTGACCTTCGCAAACACGAGCAAGGGTTCATCACCAGCATACAATCGCAAACGATGAAGCCCCAAACCAAGGACTTACATAGATTCTTAATCAGCTCAAACAGTTAGAGGACAATGCATGCTTAACGAGGACAACGCCGCCTACCTCCGGTACACAGGACCGCAGCGGATCGACCGCTCGATGCATACGCTTGAGGGTCTCGTAGCTGGGATCGCCATTGACTCGAAGATCAATGACAAAGAGCTTGGGGCACTCACTGGCTGGATTGCGAGCCATAGCGAATACGCCGACCGGCACCCATTCAATGAAGTTATCGGCAGGCTCAACGAGATACTTGCTGATGGTGTTATCGACGATGACGAGAAGGCTGACATTCTTTGGCTTTGCAACAAATTCTCCACAGAGAATTCTTTCTTCTCTCAAGTTTCTTCCGACATGCAACGACTGCAAGGCATCATGGGCGGCATCGCCGCAGACAATAAGATTACCGTCGAAGAGCTCGAAAACCTAAACGAATGGCTTTACGAACATGAACACCTAAAGACCTGCTGGCCGTATGACGAGCTCGAAGCCCTAATCATTGCTGTACTTAAGGACGGGGTAATCGACGACATAGAACACAGGCAATTGCTCGCATTTTTTCGTGAGTTCACAGATCGTCCCGGGCACAAAGCCGTAACATTGCCCGCCAATAAAGATGATCTTTCGATCGGTGGCGTTTGTGCTGTTTGTCCTGAAATTCAATTCCTAAAGCAAAAATTCTGTTTTACTGGTAGCTCCACCCGTATGACACGAGATGAACTCGCACAGCAAGTTGCCAACTTTGGAGGAACATTTTCGCGAGGAATGACACAAACTGTCAACTATCTGATTGTGGGCGCCGCCGGTAATCCCTGCTGGGCATATGCGTGCTACGGACGCAAGGTTGAACAAGCCGTTTCATTCCGCAAAAAAGGATTGCCGGTTGCGATTGTGCACGAAAACGACTACTGGGACGCTGTCTCAGATTACACATAGTCGCGTTATAGAAATGGGTTGCACACTGAACCGCGGGCCGCGCGGCTTTTGAACTCAATGCTGTTCACCGCGGCCCGGTGAACGTTGACGCTATTCGCCTACACTTGAATATTTATGAATGACTCAAAACTCGTAGTCGTGGGCGGCCCTAACGGGGCAGGCAAATCAACTTTCGCCATTCACCATGCTGCGAAGACAGGGATGCGTTATGTCGGGGCTGATCAGATTGCTTCAGATATCTCACCATTAGATCCTCATTCCGCACGTTTCGAGGCCGCGCGGCAATTCATTGTCCGAATTGGCCAAGCAATCTCAAACGGAGAATCGCTTGTGATCGAATCGACTTTGGCGGGTAAATCTCTTCGAAACTTAATCAACAAGGCAAAGAAAGCCGGCTACCACATTACCATACTTTTCGTTTTTCTGGACTCGGAAGATACGTGCGTCGATCGCGTAACTCAGCGAGTCAAACTCGGTGGTCACAGTGTTCCTGAACACGACATACGACGGCGTTTCGCTCGGGCAACTTCGAATTTCTGGAATCTCTATCGTCAATTGGCCGATTTTTGGTTACTTGTCTATAATTCAGGTGATTCACCTGAGAACGTCGCTATTGGAACTTCCAATCAGACGATCGTACGAATCGACGAATTGTTCGAAATCTTCCAATCAATACTGGATTCAAATGATTGAGAAATCTCCCGACGTAAAACTTTACGAACAGGCTGACTTGCTTGTTGACGGTTTTCGCGATGCTGTCCGGAACGCACAAAAACAGGCGCAGCTGGCAGGCATTGATTATGTCTTCGTCGTCAACGGGCGCAAGTACGTCGCCAGACCAGATGGAGCAATCTCTCAACAGAATCCAAAAAACGACGAATAACAATTTGATTCAAGCGAAGCCGGGCTTGCACGCGGGCCTTTCCGCTTGCACGCACATCACTTGGAACGAAGGAAAATGACGTTGAATTTTCTCGCTACCGATCTGAGTGACCCAAATCTTTCTCGGGCGAGATCACATCGCGGACTCGGCGTTTGAGTTCCTTCGCCTGTGGAAAGCCGCCATCAACTTTGCGATCCCAAACTGTCTGCCCAGCGGCAATCACTTGAAAGACTCCTGATTCAGCCGGAGAAATCGCGACTTCACCGATATCGCTTTCAAAAGTTGACAACAACTCCTGAGCGAGCCAACCCGCACGCAGCAGCCATTTGCATTTGGTGCAGTACCGAATCTGAATGCGAGGTCCATCGTTCATAGACTTAGTCTTTCTGGAACATTTTTTCCATCGACAATGTCTTGCTCAGAGATTCCAGTCTCCAAGCTAAGGGCAGCCACGATGTTTTGAGTATCAACGACACCGAATATTGTATTTTCGGAAAGATCTGCCGGAAGCGTTTTCGGACCAAGCCGCGCGCTTGCTTCGTCAATCAAGTTGATTGCTTTCTCTGGCAAGACAGCATTCGGAAGATAGATGTCGCTAAACTCCACCGCCGCCTGAATTGCTTCATTGCGAATTTCGACATGATGAAATTTCTCATAGACCGATTTGATCCCCGTGAGAATTTCCAACGTCTCAGCTTTGGACGAAGGGATAACGGGAATCATCTGAAAGAGTCGCTGCAAATCCGAATCGTGGGAAATAAACTCTTCGTACTCGGCATCAGTACACGTACCGACACATTTGATTTGATTTTCCTTCATGGCGAATTTCAACAGGTCAAACGCCGAAAGGCCAGTTTCGTCGTCGACGCCCAAACGGACAAGTAAATGAACCTGAGGCACAAACAAAACAACATTCTTTGCACGACGCATCTCGTTGATCATTGCAGTGATTCGTTCTTCAAATTGACCTCGGTATTTCGTTCCAGCGACGATCAGTCCCTGCTGCAATGAAACGATGCGGTGCTCAGCAATGAGTTGCTTGACCGAACCTTCAACAATCTGTTGCGCCAAACCGTGAACAATCGATCGCCTTCCAGATCCCGATTCGCCAACGAGAATTGCGCCGTTACGGTCCCGTCGACAGAGAACAGTCGTCAGCCTATCGATTTCCTTTTCGCGACCAATCACCGGCGTAAGACTTTTTTCCCGGGCCTGCTCGTTGATATCTCGGGTAAAGGAATCAAGTGCCGGCGTCTTTGACTTTTTCGGCGCACTCCGTTCTCTATTCACGTATTCATTAGTCCCCGCTAGGTCGACAATCTCATTCCTCAGTTGTTTGACTTCCAAACCGAGTTCGGTCAGAACTTCGGCAGCGACGCCTTCCTTCTCTCGCAAAAGGCCCAGCAGCAAATGTTCCGTTCCAACGAAACTGTGACAGAGATTGCGAGCCTCCTCCATCGAGTACTCAAGGGTCTTCTTTGCGCGAGGTGTTTGAGGAAGCTTGCCCATCGTGATCATCTCGGGTCCACTTTGCACCAACTTCTCAACTTCAAGCCGGACCTTGCGCAATAGTATGTCGTGGTTTTTCAAAACCGATGCAGCAACGCCAGTTCCTTCCTTCACAAGTCCCAACAAAATATGCTCGGTTCCGATGTACTCGTGATTGAAACGCATCGCTTCCTGGTTGGCGAGCTGCATCACTTTCCTTGCACGGTCAGTGAATCTTTCGTACATACTTCAGATCCTTGCGGTAAAACCTGCGAACAGTGCCACATCGATAAACTCCCCAGTCGGGATGTTCGTCGGCATTCTATGTCATCGCTACCCAGCAGCCAAGAAAAAAGGCCGATCGAAATCGAACGGCCTTCTTGAATGAGAATTTTCGAGTCGATCCGCAACTGCTAGACCAAATCAAAGCGATCGAGGTTCATTACTTTATCCCAAGCGGCAATGAAATCCTTTACGAAAGATGCTCCAGAATCAGCACTGGCGTAAGCCTCGGCAATCGCACGCAGTTGGCTGTTGGAGCCAAAGACAACGTCGACAGCACTGCCCATCCATTTAACGTCGCCGCCAGAATGAGCCGAACCTTCGTAGAAGTGTTCACACTTTTCAGACTGTTTCCAAGTCAGATTGTTGTCTAACAAGTTCACGAAGAAGTCATTGGTCAACGTTTCTGGTTTGTCTGTGAACACGCCCAGATTCATTTGCGTCACATTCAATACTCGCAAGCCACCAACCAAAACAGTCATCTCTGGTGCAGTGAGTGTCAGCAAATGAGCTTTATCAACGAGCAATTCTTCCGCCGGTCGTGTGTGCTCCGGCAATAGGTAGTTTCGGAATCCATCGGCCGTTGGCTCAAGGACATCGAACGATTCAACATCGGTCATCTCTTGAGTCGCATCGGTGCGACCCGGCGAAAACGGAACCACGACATCGTGGCCGGCTGCTTTGGCAGCCGCTTCGATCGCCGCACAACCTCCTAAAACAATCACGTCAGCGAGAGAAACAGACACACCAAACTCGGATTGGACTTTCTCAAGCACAGGAAGAATCTTTGCGAGTTCTTCCGGATTATTAGCAACCCAACCTTTCTGCGGTGCAAGGCGGATGCGAGCGCCATTGGCACCTCCACGCTTGTCCGTGCCGCGGAAACAAGAAGCCGCAGACCAAGCAGTAGAAACCAACTGAGAGATCGACAGACCGGAATCAAGAATCTTTGACTTCAGATCCGCAATGTCCGCGTCACCGATCAATTCGCCATCGGCTACAGGAACCGGATCCTGCCACAACTGCGCTTCGGGAACTTCCGGTCCTAGGCAGCGGGAAACTGGGCCCATGTCACGATGAGTCAGCTTGTACCACGCCTTTGCGAACGCTTTGGCGAACTGGTCTGGATTCTCGTGGAACCGCTTTGAAATTGGAGCGTAAGCTGGATCCACTTTCAACGAAAGATCGGTCGTGAACATCATCGGCGCATGTTTGGTCGCAGTATCATGAGCATCAGGGACCGTTGCAACTCCGCCTCCATCGACGGGAGTCCACTGTGTCGCGCCGGCCGGACTCTGCGTCTGTTCCCACTCGTAGTTGAACAGATTGTCGAAGTAATTGTTGTCCCATTTTGCGGGCTCCGTCGTCCACGCACCTTCGAGGCCACTGGTGATCGTGTCGCCTGCGTTGCCGCTTCCGTAGCTGTTGATCCAGCCGAGCCCTTGATCGGCCAGAGTCGCGCCTTCGGGTTCCGGTCCGATGTACTCACCTGGATCCGCAGCACCGTGTGCTTTGCCAAACGTGTGACCACCGGCGATCAGCGCCACGGTCTCTTCATCGTTCATCGCCATACGACCAAACGTTTCGCGAATATCATGAGCTGCTGCAACCGGGTCGCCGCTACCGTTGGGACCTTCAGGATTCACGTAGATCAAACCCATCTGAACGGCACCAAGCGGACCTTGGAGTTCACGGTCTCCACTGTATCGCTCGTCGCCGAGCCACTCGCTTTCTGGGCCCCACGAAATATCGCCTTCGGGTTCCCAGACATCTTCACGACCGCCGGCGAAACCCATCGTCTCGAATCCCATTGACTCCAAAGCACAGTTGCCGGTTAGAACCATCAGGTCGGCCCACGAGATCTTGCGGCCGTACTTTTGTTTGATTGGCCAGAGCAGACGACGAGCCTTGTCGAGGTTCGCGTTGTCGGGCCAGCTGTTGAGAGGTGCGAACCGCAGCGTTCCTGAACTTGCACCGCCACGTCCATCCGCAGTTCGATACGTTCCCGCACTGTGCCACGCCATTCGAATAAAGAAAGGTCCGTAGTGACCGTAGTCGGCAGGCCACCACTCTTGTGAGTCGGTCATCAATGCGACCAAATCGGATTTCAATGCCGCAAGATCGAGCGATTTAAACTCTTCGGCGTAGTTGAATTCTTCACCCATTGGGCTGCACATCGGAGCATTCTGATGCAGCATCTGTAGGTTCAACTGATTTGGCCACCAGTCGCGATTCGAGAGGCCTCCGGCTGCTGTGTTTCGATGAGCCGGGTTTAGAACGGGGCATTTACTCTCGCTAGACATCTGCTTTTCTCTCCATCCGCTTTAGTAAGGACAACTGTTGAATTGACCTGTATACCGCAGCGGAATGTCCCTGTGAAGCGGTCAGATTGACGCGTCAGCGTTGTGCGTAGCTCTCTGAGCTGATGGTGGACCCGAAATGTCGCTCAGAGAACCGAGAGTCGCCCAGCTCTCCGAGCTGGTAGCGAGACGGGAAAATGCGTTCTCTCTCAAACGCAGCTACGGCAATGGTTAAACGTCTCAACCCGCACGCCTTCGGTTCGGAGAACCGAGCGACAACCCGCACGCCTTCGGTTCGGAGAACTAATCGAAAAAAAAGGCCGCCCGAAATTCGAGCGGCCTTCTCCGATCAACACAATTGAGGAGAGTCAATTGTTCAGGTTGGGTATCTCAATCTCAACGCCGGTAGGCGATGATGTAATTCGATCGAGCACCTCTCTGTTCGCTTTGTAGATTTCAAGATAGTAGTCCGCTGATCCATAAAACCGCATCGAAATGCTCTGCAGCGTATCGCCGGGTTGAATTTCATAAGTGTTCGTAAACTGCGACTGGATGTTTGACTGCCGATTCCAGTTTGACGACACACCAGATTGAATCGGCTGCATCCGACGGTTGGCTCGTGGTGCTGGAGGTGCGGAATCCTGACGCTGTCGAGTTGGTGTGTAGTAAGCTGTTTCGAAATCGGGTTCCGGTGGATCGATTGATTCCGGCTGATGAATCACATTGCTGTGGAATCGATTTCCGGGATCTTCAATCTCCAGAGGATCCCGTTGATTCCGTTGTGCAGCTTTGCGAGTCACCTTCAGACGCCTGGCGGTCATCCAATCGTCCTGCACAGGATCCGTCGCGAAAGTTGTCTGAACCTCACCCGAGTCTTTCAAGTAGTCAGCACTTCGACGGGAAAGCACATCTTCAATCGATTCTTGAGGCTCAAAATCCTGACGTGGAGCTTGTCCTGCGTTTCGAAACTGATCGATCTGCCGAGAACGATTGACTCGCCATCGAGTTGTTTCCGGTTGCGAATGAGTTTCACTGATGGCGAATTCGTCCCGGATAGAATCTTCAATCCGGTCAACTTCTGCAGAGAAGTTTTGGATCGGTGCGGGCTGGACTGGCCTAAGTTTCTCTGGCTGCCGTATCACCATTTTTGGTGCGTCGAAAATGGTAGAGAACTCTGGTGCCCTTTCTGATTGATGAATCGCACTCTGATGACCGGAACTATCTGGAGTCGATGCCGAACCAGAAAGCTCAAGAGGAGAGTTGCGGAATCGCGATGCCAATTCAGAAAAATCGGGAACAATCGGCTTGCGAGTAACAGCAGGGATCACGTTTGATTCCGCCGATTGCGTATGCTGAACAGGACTATGGGCGGCGGCAATCAAAGGAGTTCGCTCTGACGGATCGATCGCTGGTGTCACAGGTGTGGATCGCAATTGCGAGGCGTCCTGATTTTGTTGTTGAGCGATGACCGTTGGCTTTTTGACAACGCCATTGGCACTTGATTCTGCAACCTTCCCGAAGGAGAAGAGCGAATCGAGTGGATCGACAGAAGCGACTTGGCTTAAATCGATTTGTTCATTTTCAGCGGGACGATTGTGCAAGTAGCTTCCGAAAAAGAAAGCTGCCGCGAGGCACGTAATCCCCATAAGAATTTGTTGAAAGGAACCCATAAGTTACTCCATGGATGCCACTGAAATTCCTGTCGTAGAAATTTTAGTAGCGGATCGAATCGAGCCAATCCATGGCCGGAGAGTTCATCCTGTGGCTTGCACCGACGAAGTATTGCACGGTGCTCGGCAACAGTACGCGGTTAAGCCGAAGATGGATCGTAACCAATCGAAAAAATCTCCGGTTTTTCCGTTGAGTGAAACTTGGACAGCCAAACCGGCCTTTTGAGGTAGCGGAGCAATCAAAGCAATCGACAACGCTTAACATTGCGAGGGAAAATCGATGGACCGTTTTGGCAATTCGAGTGAAGTAAGGATGACAGGATTTTGCATGAACAATACAAGCCCGAAGCGCAAGCGAGTGAATAGCCGCACACATTCACTCGATTCCGCTTCGGGCTTTATTGGATGCCAGCCCGAAAAAAAAGCCGCGAGCTTGAAAGCTCGCGGCTGTGCGGTGGGGCAGGTTTTTAACCTGCCAAGCAAGTGCCTCACGAATCAGACTACGCCTGTCCGGCGACTTTCTTTTCATCGCTGACTGGCTCTGGCGAAAGTCCGATCGTGTTCATCAACCACAGCAGGGCAGGGGATGCGATGAAGATCGAACTGTAGGTTCCGACGATCACGCCGACGACCAATGAGAACGCGAATCCGTGGATTGCGTCGCCACCGAAACAGTACAGGATGAATACTACGACGAACGTGGTGACCGAAGTCAAAATCGTACGACTGAGCGTTTGAGAAATGCTCGTGTTGATCATGTCCGCTGTGATTTGCTTTCGCTTACCGCGGACTTCGCGAATGCGGTCGAACACGACGATCGTATCATTCAACGAATAACCAATCACCGTCAGCAATGCAGCGATTATCTCCAAACTGATCTTGAACTTATCGATCCCTATAATCCCCAAGGCCCCAGCCACATAGTGCGACAGGGCGATCATTCCCAGTACAACCAGTACATCGTGCAACAGGGCCACAACCGCCGCGAGGCCGAAGGCGATGTTTTGGAATCGAGCCCAAATATAAGCGATGATTCCGATCAAGCTAAAGATGATCGCCAACGCCGCGTTGACTCGCATCGATTCAGCGATCTGACTACCGACCTTACTGGACGTTGGGAAATACGGCTGAGCATTCAAATCCTCAGACCAGCTATTGATGATATTGGCACCGTCTTCTTCCTGAGGAACATTAAGCTTGATCGTCCAGTTCGGTGAAACAGTACCGTCCGCATTCTCACCTTCGAGGATGTCTTTCGAAATCAGCACAACCTGTTCTTCTTCGAGATCCATCTCAAGCCTGCGAGCCGAAGCAAGGATCTCGGCGCGAAGTGACTTACCAAGAATCGCCGGCTCGATGGTTACGGTCGTTTCGGTTGTCGTGGACAAACCCATTTGGCGAATAGCCGGGCCTTCATCGACAACCAAGTCGCCGCCACTGAGGGCTGGTTTATCCGATTCCTCAGTCTCCGCATCGAGTTCGACGACTGGATCGGAATCTTGAGTTTCAGCTGGCTCAGTCGCGGCCTGATCAGCAGCAGATTCCTCAGCCTGCGTTTCATCGCCTGCGTCCTGCAACATAATCGTTGGATTGACAATCAAAGAAGCAACCGTCGGAGCCGCACTCCATGATGCGTTTCGAGAAGGAGTTCGCATTTTCCAATTGCCGGTTTCAGCAGGAGCAGCACCCGAACCAACGCCATCGAGGATATCGACTTTGTGAACCTTCAATTTACCTTTGAATAATTTGGCCATCAACTCGTCAAGCCCAGGCCACCTTTCGTCTTCATTGCCACCTTCCCAAGCAGTCAGATTACTGTCGACTCGGAAGATTCGTCCTTTATCTTCTGCCTTCTGTTCAGCGCCACCAAACTCGGCGACTGCGAATTCGATCTTTTCACCTTTGACTTCCAACGTATGGTCGTCGAGGACTTTCTGAATGTCGTCTCTATTCTGCGGCTCATTGAAAACCATTCGAATCGTTGAACCACCACGAAGGTCGTGATCCAGAATCTTCGAACCGAGCAAGAACATGCCGGCGATTCCGCAACCAATCAACAGGGCCGACATGAGCCCAGTGAGCCCGATCTTGCCGATGAAGTCGAACTTCTTCTTCTCCAAAATTCGCGTCATATTCAGTTTCGTCAACCAACGCTTGCGTTCTGCAATGTCGAAGATGATTCGAGAACAGAAAATCGCAGTGAACATACTCATCAGGATACCGAGAATCAGCGTCACGGCGAAACCTTTGACTTGCTCAGTACCAACGGCGTAGAGCACGATCGCCGTGATCAAAGTTGTCACGTTCGCATCGACAATGGTTGTTCGGGCTTTGTCGAAACCGTTCCGAATCGCCATCCGCAGCGTGGAGCCACGGTCCATTTCTTCTCGAATGCGTTCAAAAATCAGCACGTTGGCGTCAACCGACATACCGACCGTCAGCACAAGACCGGCCAAACCGGTCAGGGTCAGCGGTTGTTGAATCGCCATCACGACCGCAAGGATCAGAACGATGTTCAATACGAGGCTGATCGCGGCAACGATGCCGGCGAAGCGATAATAGAAGATCATGAACACGAGTACCAAAGCCAGTGAAACGGTGATCGCCCAGATACCTTTGGAGCGAAGTTCCTGACCAAGCAGAGACTCGACGTAGTTTTTACTAATGGGATTCTTGTTGAGAGCCGCCTTCATCTTGCCGCTTTGGAGCTTGGTAACCAAATCGTCGATCTCTCTGATCGTGAAGTCACCTTCAATGATTCCGCGTGAACTAATACGACTGTTAATCGACGGAGCCGAATGGAGCTTGTCATCGATCACGATTCCAAGCAGTCGCTTGTTGCCAGCAGCGTCGGGCTCATTCATGCCGGTCAGCATTCCAAGTTGCCCGGCACCTTCGGCGGTTGTTTCAAATTGAACGATCGGTCGACCAGTTTTTTGATCCGTTCCACGCGTGACGGCCGCCATGTGACGACCTTCAACGTTTTCATCGGGACGAGGCTGAATCATCAGAATCTGCGGACGGATCCCACGAGCATCACAAAACTCTGCAAACGATGCTCCTCGGAAATCGGGATTGCGTGGCATGATCGCCATCCACTCTCGATGGTTAAAAATTTGCCCGGTGTTGCGATCACGATAGAGCTGTGTAGCATCGGGGTAGTACTTAAACGGAATGATGTCTGGAACCGCTTGGCCTTGTTCGATCTCGACACGAGCAACCGGACACCAGAACGCAACCTTCTTGCCTTCTTTATCTTCAATGACTTTTCCACGACCGCCTTCAGTGGCGTAGTCTTCCGCCAATTGGAATTCGGCCGCGTGGAATTTTGCATCGCCAACGATGCGAAACTCAAGCTTTCCCGCCGAAACTAACAGCTGCCAAATCTCATCTGCTTCTGCAGACTTCACATCGGGAATCGTGACTTCGATTTTGTCTTCACCGAGCGGGCGAATGACGATCTCCATCGTTCCCGAAGGATTCACACGCTTGATCAGCTGATCGATAATATCTTGAGCAGTCGGGCGATTCTCTTTGGGGAAATCTGCAAGGTTCAACGACCCGACGAGGTTCATTCCGCCTTTCAAGTCGACGCCGAATCGTGGCGGCCAACCGCTGTAGATCAACAGGCCACCCAACATCAGTGGCAAGATCGCCATCGTAAGTCGACTGCGATACTCGGGCAAACGCAGAGAGCTGGAAATCGTCTTCGCCAAGAACCAGCCTAGGAACAACACTGCCAATAGCAGGATGAATCCGAAGGTGCCCGTTTGGAAGAAACTAATTTCATCCGTAGCCTTTTGAGCAACCTCAGCAACACCAGCTTGAGCGAGTACGTTTGGCAAATCGGAAGGGTTGATGGTCAAAATTGAATCAGACATTCGTTTTTGATTTCTGAATAGGAAAAATGGTTTGGTATATCCGGCAGGTCTACAATGAGCTTCAAAAAGTTCAGCTCAAGAGAAATGCCGGCGCCGCATCAGCAAGTGGCGGCTGGAAAATGAACGGTCTCTACTTTTTGCCCGAAGGCGATTTCTCTTTAATATCCTTCTCGTCTGAGAGGACTTTGACGATCGAAGAAGTCAGGAATTGCATCCTTGCGTTACTCGATTCGTCGACTCGAAGCGTTGTTGTGTCAGATTCGGGATCGTTCTTAACGACTGTTCCAACGATTCCCCCCGCCGTCACGACTCGGTCGTTCTTCTTCAGCTCCGGCAGATCACCTTTACCGCCGCCTTTGGCGGGAGGCTTCATGATCAACAGGTAGACCAGCATCATCGCCAGCATTGCCGGCAGGAAATAAATCATCGATTCGAAGAAAGACGGCTGCGGTGCGGCCGCGGCTCCTCCGGCTGCGTCAATCACATCGGAAGCGGCCGCAGCTGCGGACCCCGCCGAGGTTGCTTTGGTTTGCACCAGCAACAGACACAGGATTGAGTACAAGTAATACATTAAGGTTCGCTTTTGAACGATCGTTTTTGGTTGTCCACCGAGCCGGTGACCTGCAAGCTTTTTGGCCGTCCACCGGGTTGGTGGAACGGGAGCGCAGAACTCCCGCAAATGTCGAGTTTGTAAGCCGCTAGAGTCTAAATTCTTGGGAAAATTGCGACAAGGGCAAAGGAGTTGAGAATTAGGAATTAGGAATTTGGATTTGCGGTCGAAAATCAGAGATTTGCATGCAGAATAAGAAATCTAGACAAGCCAGGGACCCGGAACCAGCATCCACCCTCACCAATTCGCAATTCCCGATTCGTAATTCCTAATTCCCACTCTTCCCACCAGCCCAGCCGGCCATTCTTTCCTCAAAAAACTCCCGATATCGATCCGCTGCGATCGCTTCTCGGGCCTGAGTCATCAAACGCTGGTAGTAGCCGATGTTATGCATCGACAGCAGCATCCCAGCCAACATCTCTTTCGCCATGAACAAATGTCGAATGTAGCCTCGGGAAAGTTCCGAGTGTGGCGTTTGCATGCCTTCCTGAATCGGCCGCGGATCTCGCTCGTGGATCGCGTTCTTCATTTTCAGGAATCCATCGTCCGTGAAAGCCATCGCGTTTCGGCCATTTCGAGTCGGCATCACGCAGTCGAACATGTCGACGCCACGCAAAACCGCTTGCAGCAAATCTTCGGGTCGACCGACGCCCATCAAGTATCGAGGGCGATCTTCCGGCATGTGCGGAGTCGTCGCTTCAATGATGCGATACATTTCCGGTGGCGGTTCGCCAACGCTAAGCCCACCGATCGCGTAGCCAGGAAAGTCAAGCTTTCGCAACTCTTTGGCACACTCCACACGCAAACTTTCATCCAGCCCACCTTGCAAGATCCCGAATTGGACTTGCGAATCCAACGTATGAGCATCCTTGCATCGTGCGGCCCAGCGAATGGATCGATCCATCGCGTCTTTGACTTTGTCTCGAGAGCTTGGCAATTCGATGACATGGTCAAACACCATCGCGATATCGCTGCCGAGATCTTGCTGAATCTGAACACTGATCTCGGGAGTGATCGTGGTCTTGCTACCATCGATGTGAGATCGGAACGTTGCTCCCGTTTCGTCGACAACCGTCCGCTGCGCGAGAGAAAAAACCTGGAACCCACCGCTGTCGGTCAGGATTGGTTTATCCCAGCCCATGAACTTGTGCAGTCCGCCAAGCTCAGCGACGACGCCTTCGCCGGGCCGAAGGTGCAAGTGATACGTGTTGCCCAACAAAATTTGAGAACCAGTCGCTTCGACCATGTCGGTCGTCATGCCTTTGACGGTGCCGCAAGTTCCCACCGGCATGAACGTCGGCAAGTCTATCACGCCGCGGGGAGTCGTGAGTCGACCAAGCCTTGCGCCACAATGTTTGTCGACATGAAGGAGTTCGAATTTGAACATGAGCAGAAGCTAAAATTGAAAAGGGTACAGTTTTCAGAATCGAACACTGTACCCTGTTAGCTGTAAACTTTCACCTTCGACTACTTCTTCATCGGCTGCAGCAGCGTATGAGTCTTGGGCGATTCTTCCTCAGTCTTTGTTTCGGTCTCCGTTTTCGCAACCTTTGCGACGGGAGCTGCGGGTTTCGCTGCGACTTTCTCTTCTTCGACCCTGACTTCGTTGCGAAACGCCGTGTAGTGCATGTAGTTTTCCGCCTTCTGATATCCAATCACACGCTCGTCCCAGCGAGTTTCGCGATTTAACAAAACACCATTGGCGATATCAAACACGATGAATCCTCGCGCCATGTGACTGACAATCTGGGCTCGAATCGTCTCATCGCTGAGCGGCGTAAGCACGTCGGTGTCGAACGTGATATGGGCCTTTCCGTCGACGACTTTTTCCAAAACATATCGCACACGCAGCGGCAACCGCTGATCCGATCCGTATTCGTCTTTCGCGGTGACAAAATGGGGCACATCCCATTTGTGTCCGACTGAAATCGGCATCGCTGGAAAAGCAACCACCGGATTGTCACCGACTCCGCCAAGCAACACTTGCTCATAATTTGACTTTTTGGCAACGACCCGACCGCTGGAAGAAATCGAATACGTCGCACAAACTTTGCCGAGACGCTCCTTGTAAGGAACACAGGTATCGGGAGCCTTTTTGTCTTTGTCACTATCGTAGTGAACTGGATCGTTAGAACCGAGTTGCTCAAGGACTTTGATGCGTTCCATTTCAATGTCGAAGCGAATCGTTCCTCGGGAGTCTACGTTTCGAACGGTCCACTTGAAATCTGGTTGGGCTCGCGTGGACGTGTTTTCTGTCGCGGCCCCAGATCGCGTTTTGATCACCGTGCGATGATCGTGCTTCCATTGAATCACGTCGCCCTTTTTGAATTTGTACTCGAGCGTATATTTCTGAGCCGCGACTTTGCGTCGAGCAAACTTATCGAGTTGCGCAGCGAATTCGGCACTCTTGTCTTCGGTCGGCGTTTCGACTTTCGCGGATTCGGATTGTGGCTGCGTGGATTGCTGCTGCGTGGATTGCTGGGCAAGGGCGCCAGAAACCGCAATCAGGGTCAGCGCAATCGTTAGTGATAAATTCTTCAGCTGCAATCGGGTCACCATCGTCTCCTTACGAAAGGTTCTGTAGTCGGGATCTCGTCAACAAGTGATGAGCTGTTCAATACAAGCCCGAAGCAAAATATGAAATTGCATCGTTTTGGTTCGTCACCGCAAATCCCAACCCGACGCGTAAGCGAGGTACCAGCTGCACCTCGCTCACGCGTCGGGTTGTGATTGGGTTAATGCATTTGCATGGCCCAACGTTTACTTCTTCTTGAACTCGCCGCCCCAGCCAAGTTTCTCGCGGAGCGTACGATAGTAATTATTGCCGCTGACCTCGATTAATTGAAAGATCGATTTGGCTCGGGAAACGCGGACTCGATCGCCTGCTTGCAGTTTCGTCACGATCTGACCGTCCAAAACCACGCAAGCCGACTCGTTTGGATCCGCTGCGACCAATTCGTAAACGCGATCCGCAGTATCTACGATCGGGCGAACCGTCAGCGTGTGAGGACTGATCGGAGAAATCACGAAAGCTTGTAAGTCCTTGCGTAAAATCGGGCCGCCAGCCGAAAGATTGTGAGCCGTCGAGCCCACTGGCGTGCTGATAATCAAACCATCGCAGCTATAAGAAGTCGCTGGAATTCCATCAACCTGCAGATCCAGTTGCTGAATATCGAACGGCGGCCCACCCAAAATCGCAACTTCATTAAGCCCCGTTTTCTCAGCAATCATTTCGTCGCCCCGGAAAACCTGAAGCTGGAGCATCAAATGATCGATCAGCGAAAACTCGCCCTGATCGGTTGACTTGAGAGCCGATTCGACATCGCAAGGATTCACATCAGCAAGAAAACCCAGTTTGCCCAGATTCACGCCGAGAACCGGAATTTGAGAATCTTCCATCCGAGTCGCGGCTCGAAGAATGGAACCATCGCCACCGAGCACGATCGCAAAGTCAGCTCCCATCTTGCCTGGGTTTTCAGAATAGTCGAACTCTTCACCGACGACTTCGACGACCGACTCGATCAATGGACGAAGTTCGTTGGCTTGATCGATCACTTTCGGCCGACGGTCACCGGAACCAACGAGGACGACTTTGAATTTCTTTTGGCCGTCTTTTTTCTTCATCCGGTTTTACTTTCGTAGCTCAGTCTCAAAGCATCAACTGATGCGGAAACATTCACTCGCTTGCGCTTTTTGATGCTGCGCATTTAAGATGGAATTTCTTGTTCTACTTAACAAAACAAGTGAAAATTGAAAAACATGAAGCGTTGAAATACAAGCCCGACGCGCAAGCGAGGAATCGGGAAATCCTCGGCAATATTCCCTCGCTTGCGCGTCGGGCTTGTATCTGCGCAACATCAAACCTCGCGATTCGGGCTTGTATTGATGGTGGCCTATTCCCCTATTCCCTCACTCCCCTATTACCCAAGCGAATCGACTGCAACGTCCGATGCCGCCCCCATCGCGTCGCGACAAGTCTCAGCAATTCCTTTTGTATCGAGCTTCAGATCGGCAAGCAAGCCGGCGCGATCTCCGTGGGGTACGAACAGATCCGGAATTCCGATACGGCGAACTTTTCTGGCATCGAGTCCCATCTCGTTGGCGGCTTCCAAGAATGCACTTCCGAATCCGGCATGCAACATGGCCTCTTCAACCGTCACGACAAAGCCATGATTCTCAATCGTGTGGCGAACCATGTCGCGGTCGATCGGCTTCACGAAGCGAGCATTGATGACACCAACATCGATTCCACTTTCTGCCAACAGCTCAGCCGCGGCAACACAATCGACCAGCGGCGTGCCGGCACAAACGATGACTCCATCGCGACCTTCGCGAAGCGTCTCTGATTTACCAAGTTCAATCGGCTGCAATTCGCGTTCGATTTCGGTCGCTGTCAGTTTCGGATATCGAATCGAGCAGGCCGTGTCGTGATTCAAAGAGAAATCCAACATCGCCCCGATGTCGTTCGCATCCCCTGGAGCCATCACAACCATGTTCGGAAACAGTCGCATGTAGCCGTAGTCAAACGTGCCGTGGTGCGTCGGACCATCGTTGGCCGTCAGTCCTCCGCGGTCCAGCATAAACGTAACCGGAAGTTTCTGCAGACAGACTTCTTGGAAAATGTGATCGAAGCTTCGCTGCAAAAACGTGCTGTAGATGTCCACGATTGGACGCATGCCGACTTTTGCCTGTCCGGCAGCAAAAGCAACGGCGTGTCCTTCACAAATCCCAACGTCGAAGAACCGATCTGGAAACTCTTTGCGAACGGATTCAAGCTTATTGCCTTGGCACATCGCGGCGGTGATCACCGTAACGCGTTTATCGTGTCGCATCTGATCGCCGATCGCATCGGACGCGTGATTCGTGAACGCTTTTGTCGAAGCGTTCGACAGCGGAACCGGCTCGCCTTCGTCGCTGCGCTCAAACGCAGGCGGCGTATGGAAATAAACAGGATCCTCCGCGGCGGGCTTGTAGCCGTGGCCCTTTTTGGTGATGACGTGCAGCAAAACCGGCCCGTCGATCTCGCGAACCATCTTCAGGTACTTCTTCACCAAACCAATGTTGTGTCCGTCGATCGGCCCGAAGTATTTGAAACCGAAATCCTCAAACATCATGCCGCCGTGCAAGCCAGCTTTGACGCCTTCTTTGATTTGGAAAAGCATCCGCTCGGTTGGGTCGCCCAACAAAGGAACTTTGTTCAACATGCTGACGACTTCCGATTTGACGCCTGAATAAATCGGATTCGATCGGAGCTTGTCCAAGTAATGCGCCACGCCGCCAACGCGAGGACAAATCGACATCTCGTTATCATTAAGCACGACCAGCATCTTGCTTTTCAGTTCGCTCGCGTTGTTGATCGCTTCGTAGACGATGCCCGACGGAAACGCTCCATCGCCAATCACGGCAACGGTGTAGTTGTCGCGGCCCATTAAGTCGTCGCCGCTTCGCAGACCGACTGCAGTTGAAACACTCGATCCCGCGTGACCGGTCACGAACAAGTCGTAGTCGCTTTCTTCCGGGTTCGGATAACCCATCAGTCCGCCACGAGTTCGGATGGTGTCGAAATCTTTAAAACGACCCGTCACCAATTTTTGCGGATAGATCTGATGACCTGTATCCCAAATCAGTCGATCTTTCAAAAAGTCAAACGTGCTGTGCAAGGCCAGCGTCAATTCGACGACGCCAAGGTTGGACGCAAAGTGAGCGGCTCGTTTGCTGAGCAAATTACAGAGCGTTTCACGGATTTCGTCAGCGACCAAATCGAGATCAGACAACGACATCTCGTGGAGGTCGCGTGCGTCATTTATTTTGGAAAGGAAGTTCGACATAGGAGTAGTCTCCGTTACTTTGTTGTTTGCTGACCAATCGTATTGGGTACGTTACGCCAATCCTATTGGGTACGACTCACAACAAAACGTGCGAGGAGTTCGAGTGGTTTTGCAGCTTCACCGAATGGCTCGATGGAAGCGATGGCTTGATCAGTGATTTGGTGGACGAGCGTTTCGCTTTCCGCTTCGCCCAACACGGACGGATAAGTCAGCTTGCCGCGATCGGCGTCTTTGCCTGTTCGTTTCCCCATTTTGGTCTGTGAGCCCCGAAAGTCCAACAGATCATCTACGATTTGGAACGCCAGACCCAAATGTTTCCCATATTCTACCAACGATCGGCGGTGAGATCCGCTGGCTTGGGCAGTCACAGCCCCCATTTCCAATGAAACCGTTAGCAATGCGCCGGTTTTGCGGCTGTGGATCCTCTCCAACATCACACGGTCACGTTCCCCAAATTCACATCCGAGATCATCCGCTTGTCCACCGACCAGTTTGCTCGGCCCAGAAGCTCTTGCCAGCAAACGACTACATTCAAGTGCAACATCGGATGGTTGAATCTCTTTGGCGATCGTTTCGAACGCCATCGGAATCAAGGCATCACCAGCAAGGATGGCCGTCGCTTCATCGAACTTAATGTGACACGTCGGACGCCCGCGACGAAGCTCATCATCATCCATCGCTGGCAGATCGTCATGGATCAGCGAATAATTGTGAATCATCTCAACGGCACAGGCCGCTGGAATCGCGTTGGACATTTCGCCGCCGCAAACTTCGGACGCCGCGAGCGTAAGCAGAGGGCGGATTCGCTTTCCGGGCGCCAGCAGGCAGTACCGAATTGCTTCGGCCAAGTGTTGAGGGCAATCAGAATCAAAATCGCAGTAACGCTCGAGCGCGTCTTCGATCAGTTTTCGATTCGCTTCGATTTGCGGAGGAAAGAGAGCGGTGCTTGCCATTGAGTTTCTTGTCATTCAAACGGTTCGCTTCGTTTAGGTTCAAACCGCAATCCGTATCGGATCAACAACCTCAAAGCCCCCTTATTCTAGCGGCTTAAGCAATTCGGTCCATTCGTTATCAAAATCGGGCCAAACTGGCTCAACACTCGGGGGATACCGGTCTCGATTGCAACACTGTGATCGATTTGAGGCTCCCTGCCTCAAGTACCGATTGCGATGTGAGGGTTGTGATGGCTGCGCGGACTGTCATCAGCGGAACATCAAGTATTCGACTCCAACACCAACGAAAGCGCCAACTTTCGTCCGCGAGAAAACCTAAGTTGTGAAAACTTCCCGGGAGAGAACCATGTCAAACTCAAGCATCAAACTAAAAACGCTTTCCTTGTTCGAAAGGAAAGAGTACGAAGAGCTTAAGCAACGTTATTCTCACGATGCCAAACGGCTCAGAAAGAACAAAGTATTCCTCGGCTTGGCGATCGTGACTTTCGTAGCGACGTTGGCAGCTTCAGGCGTGTTCAACTAGTTTTATCATCCGCTGAATTTACGTCGCGATACCATTGCAGCGCCTGATCCGGAAGCTCCGGCGGCGCTGTGCGAAACTGTTTCAACAGTTCGCGATCAAAGCCATCTGCGTACATCTTCAAGTTGCCGATCGCCGTTCGCTTCAGGCATTCGTCCATAGTTTGACCAGCCATCAAGCGAAAATATTTCTCGTTCACCGAGGTCGCAATTGAGCCCACGTTCAAAACGCGATCGCCGGGCACGATCTCCCTCCAGGTGAAATCGGGCAACGACATTGCTCTTTCACTTGCATCCAAAATCCGCTGAGGCGTAATCGTATCGAGCCGATCAAAACTCTCAGACACGAAGTACGTTTTCTGAAACTCACTGATCATGTAGTCCGTGTTGGCCAGCCGCAACAGATCCGCATCCTCCCGCGGATCGATCAGGATTCGATTCGATTCATCATTTTGAATGCTGTACTTCGTCTCGCCGGGCGAGGAAAGAATTCCCGCACCAAAATCTCGCACTTCACCATCCTGCATCACCAATCCAAATTCGACGGTGAACCAATAGATCCGTCCGGCGTACGCAAGTAATTGATCTGCGCGAAGTTTGATCGCTTCGATCTGGGCGGGATCTGTCACGCCATTCAGTTCCCGGTCACGGCGATCGTAAATCAAATCACGGGCTCGGCCATGATTCTGCATCACGTTCGCGACGGCCGGAATCGTAAACGTGGCGACATGACCGGCGACATCGTGCCCGATATCGGGCTCTTCAAGGTAGTCCACTCCCAGCGGACGCATGAACGTCGTCACGGGGAAAAATCGACGTGAGTGACACGTAAAGAATAGTTCGGCAGGAATGATTTCCTTCACCGTTGCGAGCTGCCAACCCGTCTGCTGAAAGATCCGCGCGTTGAGCAACCAATAGTTCGGAATCATGGCCGAACCAATTTCGAATAACGCTTCTCCTTGCAGATACTCACGACACGCGAACTCGTGCTTTGTTTTCTGTTGCTGAGCCACTAGGCAGGCCCAACTGAGATGTTCTTCAAACGTGTACTGATCGTAATCCTGCGAATGAGCGAACTCTTTCAAGTCCACGGTTTCATCAGAGAATTCACCGATACAGAAAAGCTCACCCGCAACATAAGCGTCGATGTAGGGCTGTCGTTTTTCACGCGGAATGGGAAAAGGAACATCTTCGTTGTTGACCGTCTCAACCAGCAGATCCAAAAACGCGTCGCGCGACATCGGCCCAACGGCCGACAGCGTTACATCGTTCTCGTCAGCAAACCGCTGGTAGTCGTTTTGCGTAAAAGTAAAATTGGTCATACCGATGATCTCGCCGATTCCAATAATTTATCTCCGCCGTCGGCGATCAATTTCTCCGCAACGGAAATGCCAAGGTTTTCGAATTCATCGAACGGAGCCGAATCACTTGCCTCAATCTTTATCTTACCATCGCGACTTAGCACGACGCCCGTAAGGGTCACTTTTTCGTTTCCGATTTCACATCGCGCGCCGACCGGCGCCAAACATCCGGCGAACAGTCTTCGCAACATCGATCTTTCCGCCAAGGCAGCTGAATAACTTTCGCGATGATTCAATTCAGCTACCGCAGCACGAATCGAATCGTCATCGCTTCGCGTCTCAAGTCCCAGCGCTCCTTGGCCGACGGCCGGCAAAAGTTGAGACTGATCAAAGCAAAAAGAGATTCGATCTTTTAGACCCAATCGCGTTAGCCCGGCAGCGGCCAGAACAATTGCGTCGTAGTCTCCCGAGTCCAGTTTTTCCAATCGCGTATCGACGTTGCCACGGATGTCGCGGATGTTGAGGTCGGGACGCAAGTGTAAAATCTGTGCTGCTCGTCGCACACTACCGGTTCCGACAATCGCTTTCTCCGGCAACGCTTCAATCGAACTGACGGCCACACCCGAACGACAACAGATGGCATCGTCGGTTGTTTCACGCTGCGGAATTGCCGCGATCGAAAGCCCAGGAGCATCTTCCGTTGGAAGATCCTTCAAACTGTGAACCGCCAAATCAATGTCACGTTCATGCAACGCGACTTGCAGCTGTTTTGTGAACAAGCCTTGACCGCCGATTTGGGAAAGCGGACCGGTCTTGATGTCGCCTTGCGTCTTGATTTGGATCAGCTCAACAACGTGACCTCGGCCTTCAAGTTCACCTTTGACCCAATTGCTTTGCCACAACGCAAGCTTACTACCGCGAGTTCCAAGCCGAATGTTTTTTGATGGGGATGATGTCATGATGCGAAAATCGAAATGGTTGCTTGTCTGACAACATCGTAGCGGGCAATGACCCTACCAAGAACGGGGGTATTCTCAAATCACGCATTTCGATGTCGGCCCGTCGCTCTGGCCACCACCGCACAATGCGCCGACGCAGCACCGCACTTTCGCAGCATCTTCGCCAGTTCGCTCAGCGTCGCACCGGAAGTCATCACGTCGTCCACGATCACGATTCGCGACCCCTCAATGGTCACCAGCGGCTTAAGCTGAAACGCTTCTTTGACGTTCGAGAACCGTTTCTGCCCGGTCAGCGTTCCTTGCTTTTCCGTCAGCCGATCACATCGTAATACTCCGTTTTCGACGCGAACCCCAGTTATCGAACTAACTCCTTCGGCAATCACGGCGGCGGCATGGAATCCACGTTGGAATCGGCGCCGCCAGTGGATTGGAACCGGAACAAGGAAATCGACTTCGTCAAAAAACTCCCTCTGCATCAACTTCAAACCAAGAAGTCGGCCAAGCTGAAACGCGAGCTGTTCGTTCATATCTCGTTTCAAATCGAGCACCATTCGCTTCAACATTCCGTGATAATTCCCTAACGCAACCGCCGAATTAAATCGCAACGGAAACTCAACGCACAAAGCACATCGATCGCCAAACGATTCTGGACGTTTAATAAAGGAGCCACATTTTGGGCAACCTCGCTCCCACGATTCAGGCAGCCGAATCCAGCAGTCATCGCACCAATTCGACTCAAACCCGCCGTCGACATGCATCGGCGATACCGACAGAGCTTCATCGCAACCCACGCACGTTGCGGGATAAACCAACGAAGCCATTTGAATGAACGATTCTCGGAACACGATTTATGTTTCCGAAGGAAAGAGCAGGGCAATGATAACGGGATCGTTACGCTAGCAAAAAATGCTCTGCTTGTCCCGCTGAACTGCTCCTACAATCCGACGTAACAAGCACAACCAAATCAATGTAGCGATTACGAAAACTGTGACCATCCTCGACCGATATCTTCTGTTCCTGTTTTTGAGAATCTTCGCGGTCTGTTTCACGAGTTTCGTCGGCTTGTTTCTGATCATTCATCTGTTCAGTAACCTCGACGAATTGGCCGAACTCGCCGAACCGTGTGGCGGTTGGCCTACTTTACTGGCCGAGTTCTACTTTCCGCGAGTCGCTGAACTGTTTGACAAAATGGCTGCCGTATTGGTTTTGATTTCCGCCATCTTCGCAGTCAACATGATGCAAAAACGCCGCGAGCTGCTGGCGATCGAAGCCGGAGGAATCACACCGCTGCGAGCCATTCGACCGATCATTGTGGCCGCACTTTGCATCATTGGACTCACCGTCGCGAATCGCGAAATGGTCATCCCGGCTCTGAAAGATCGTCTCGTCCGGACGCCGCAAAACTGGCTCGACCAAGGCACCGCAGATATGTTGGTGCAACAGGATTCTGAAACAGGAATTCGATTCCGCGGCAAAGAAATTTGGCTCGCCGAAAAACAGATCATTGAGCCAAAAGTTCAATTGCCGGCCAGCCTGAGCTCGAGATTCAATCGACTAACTGCCGTGTCGGCATCTTTCGAATCCGCAGATCAGACACATCCTGCGGGAATTCGTTTACAGCAAGTTACCGAACCGGCAACGCTGGCTGGATTTCGTTCAATCGTGGTCGAAGAGAACCCGGTCGTTTACGCTCCCTCCGATGTGTCGTGGCTAGAAGATGATGAAGTCTTCGTGGTCAGTGATGTGTCGCTGGAGGAAGCCGCGTTTGGCAATCGATTAGCCCTCTACCGCACAACGCCAGAGATGATGGCTGCCGTTCGCAAGCCGCGGACATGGTTCGGCAACAATCAACGAGTCGGCTTGCACGTTCGCGTCATCCAACCGATCCTCGATTTGACGCTGCTGCTACTTGGTTTGCCGTTGGCGATGTCGAATTCAGATCGCAACATTTTCGTCGCCGCTGGAATCAGCTTTGCGGTCGTGGGTGCCGTTTCGATCGTGACGTTGGCCAGCCAGTCGCTAGGAACTTACAACCTCATCCAACCGGCTGCTCTTTCGGCTTGGATTCCGTTGTTGGTTTTCGTTCCGCTGGCTGCGTTGTCGATGGGACGACTGAAGTAGGACTCGTTCTACTCAAGCAATACCAGCCCGAAGCGCAACACAAGCCCGACGCGCAATACAAGCCCGACGCGCAACACAAGCCCGACGCGCAAGCGAGGGAATATCTCCCTGCATTTCCTTGTGCTCAGTATTCACTCGCTTGCGCTTTTTGATGTTGCGCTAACACAAGCCCGACTCGCAAGTTTTGAAGTTGCACAATAATTGAAGTTGCACAATATCGGCCCATCCCGAAGGGATACAAGCTATTAGCCGGTGATAAGCGCAGCGCCATCACCGGATTCGGTCCAAAGCGAACATGATCCCGAAGGGATCACAGCGGGCGTTTGCTGCGATCCCTTCAGGATCGAATCGTGAGTCCTTTGGGTTCCGGAGGTGGTCGCTACGCTCGACCTCCGGCTAATGGCTAAAATTCCTTCGGAATAAAAATGTGTGCAACTTCAAAACGCGCAAGCGAGGAAATATTTCCAAGGATCTTCTGCTCCCTCGCTTGCGCGTTTTGATGTTGCGCCATTGTCGCCTTTCGCTCCGCGAAAGTAGCGTTTGACACACTTTCGCGGAGCGAAAGGCGACTATCACGTTAAGTTTAAAAATGCGACTTCCACAAATCATTTGCCATGGAGATGACCACC